>NZ_JFYS01000045.1:0-41193 GCF_000632045.1 Stenotrophomonas sp. RIT309 | reverse complement strand
AGCTTCGATCCGGTGTCCGTCACCAATGGCTGGCTGAATGTCGCCCTGCGCAACAAGGCGCAGATCGACGGCCGTTTCATCAATGTCACCCGTGCCGAGATCGACGGCGACAGCACCTGGCTGATGACCGGTGACAGCAACGTCGGCCAGCTCAGCCTCGGCAGTACCGGCACCGTGGCACTGGGCAATGGCAGCACGTTCAATACCCTCACTGCCGACACCTTCACCGGCAATGGCGGCACCCTGCTGTTCAACACCATGCTCGGCGATGACAGCTCATTGACCGACAAGCTGGTGATCAACGGCGACGCCAGCGGCCAGGCGAACGTGCGCGTGCTCAATGCCGGTGCCGCCGGTGCGAAGACCGACAAGGGCATCGAGCTGATCCGCGTGGGCGGTGCGTCCAATGCGCAGTTCGATCTGCAGGGCCGCGCGGTGGGCGGGCAGTACGAGTACTTCCTGTTCAAGGATGCCAGCAACGGCGGCTGGTACCTACGCTCGGCGCTGGCCGGCGCGCCGGACCCGTGCGTGGTCGATCCCACGCTGCCGGAGTGCAGGCCGATCGATCCGGTGGACCCCGTCAATCCGATCAACCCAGGCCCGGTGCTGCGCCCGGAAGCAGGCGCGTACCTGGCCAACCAGTTCGCGCTGGACCAGCTGCTGCGCCATGGCTTGCGCGACCGCCAGGGTGGCAGCACCGCCACCGACGGCGTGCGCGGCTGGGCCCGGGTGGACGCCACGCAGAGCAAGCTGTCGGCCGTGGAAGACCAGCTGGACCTGCGCGTGGACCGCTCGCGCCTGCAGCTGGGTGCGGACGTGGGCGTTTTCGACAACGGCCGTGGCCGCGTGGGTGTGATGGGTACCGTTGCGCAGTCCAGCGCTACCTCGCGTTCGGATATCACCGGCTACAGCGCACGCGGCAAGGTGGAAGGCGGCGCGCTGGGCGTCTACGGCAACTGGAGCACCGATGCGCTGTATGTGGATGCCAGCGTGCAGCGCGGCCAGTTCCGCAACCGCGTGCAGGGCGAAGGCCTGGCCGAGGAACGCTATGACTCGGATCTCTGGCAATCGTCACTGGAAGCGGGTTATCGCTTCAACATCGGCCAGATCGGCAGCACGGCGCTGACCCTGCAGCCGGAGCTGCAGCTGGTCTACACCGATGCGAACACGGATGTGCACAGCGAAGCCAACGGCACCGTGGTGCGCGCACTCGGTGACAGCGGTTTGTCCGGCCGTGCAGGCCTGCGCCTGCAGGGTGAAGGCCGCAGCGCCGCCGGTGCCTCGGTCAGCCCGTACGTGGTGGCGAACTGGTACCGCGATGGCGCCAGCAACGGCATGGCGTTTGACGAGGAAGCACTGAACGCCAGCGTACCGCGCAATCGCTACGAATTGAATGCAGGTGCGCGGGTGGACTTCCGCTCCGGGCTGAGTGCGTCGGGTGGGTTTGGCGTGATGCGCGGTGACCACGGCTACCGCGAAGCGACGGCTAACGTCAGCGTGGCCTACCGCTGGTAGTGCATCACCGCAGCGGAGATGCCTTGCCAACGCACTCGGCATCTTCGCTGTGCATTCCCCTTCTCTCCCCAGTCACCCATGCCATGAAATCAGATACAACCTCCCCACGCGGGCGGTCGCTACGTCCGCACTCAGCGCTTCCTGGATACTGCCTGCTGACCGCACTTGCCGTGTGCGTCGATACTGCCGCAGCAAGGGAACTGATCGGCGAATCCGCAGAGGTACTGCCGGGCCATCCGATCGAATCCTGGCGCTTGCGAGCGGATTCCCAGCTGCAGGTCAATGGTGCCGAAACGTTTGAACTCGAGGCCTTCGATGAATCCTCCCTTGTCCTGGCGGATGCCACAGTGCGCTTTGACCCCTCGAGGACGGATGTCGCTATCCAGCTGGCCGACAGATCGATACTCACCGCCAACCGCTCTTCAATCCTGGGCCAAGGCTTGATAATGAAGAACGCGGCGTCGGCCCGATTGTCCGGCAGCAGTGTGCAGGTCACGCGCGCTGCAGGGCTGGCTGGCTACGAATACTTCACCATCGGCATCGAGATGGAACCCAGCGCCGGTGCGCCATCGAGCGCAGACGTTGAACTCGATGCGACGTACGTGCGTGTAGAGCAGCCCGACTATCCGCAACGGGGCAATACCGGGGTCGGCATACGCCAGGCGCATGGCAGGGTGATGGTGCGCAATGGCTCCCGCATCGTTGCAGATGACATCGGCGTTATTCTATACAGCGCTGGCGATCCGCACAGCAGCCTTGTCATCGATGATTCAACCGTCATCGGTGGCAGCGGAGCAGCCATCCATGTCGCCACGATCGAGCGGGCACCTGTCTTCGACATCACCGTATCCAACGGTGCGCAGCTTCACGGCGGCGATGGCCACCTGCTGCGTGTCGGCTCATTTATTCCTGGCTACAGTGGCGCCTCCATCGTGCGCTTTACCGTTAACGGTTCGCGCCTTGCGGGCCACGTCGCCAGCGACGATGCCAGCGCACGCCGGGGCAGCTTGCACGTGGCCCTGCGTAACAGGGCGCAGATCGATGGGCGCTTCATCAACGTCACCAGCGCCAACATCGCCAGCGACAGCACCTGGCTGATGACCGGCGACAGCGACGTTGGCCACCTCACCCTGGGCAATACCGGCACTGTGGCGCTGGGCAACGGCAGCACCTTCAATACCCTTACCGTCGATACCTTCGATGGTGCGGGCGGCACGCTGCTGTTCAACACCCACCTGGGCGACGACAGTTCGGCCACCGACATGCTGGTGATCAACGGTGACGCCAATGGCCAAGCCAACGTGCAGGTGCTCAATGCCGGCGGCGCCGGTGCGAAGACCGACAAGGGCATCGAGCTGATCCGTGTAGGCGGTGCCTCCAATGCGCAGTTCGATCTGCGGGGCCGCGCGGTGAGCGGGCAGTACGAGTACTTCCTGTTCAAGGATGCCAGCGACGGCGGCTGGTACCTGCGCTCGGAGATTCCCGCAGGTCCGGACCCGTGCGACACAGATCCCACGCTGCCGGAATGTGCCGCGGTTGATCCGGTTGACCCAGTGGATCCCGTTGATCCGATCGATCCCGTTGATCCGATCAACCCGGGCCCGCTGCTGCGCCCGGAAGCAGGCGCCTATCTGGCCAACCAGTTCGCCATGGACCAGCTTCTGCGCCACGGCTTGCGCGATCGCCACGGCGGCAGCACCGCCACTGACGGCGTGCGCGGCTGGGCCCGGGTGGACGCCACGCAGAGCAAGCTGTCGGCCGTGGAAGACCAGCTGGACCTGCGCGTGGACCGCTCGCGCCTGCAGCTGGGTGCGGACGTGGGCGTTTTCGACAATGGTCGTGGCCGTGTGGGCGTGATGGGTACCATTGCGCAGTCCAGCGCCACCTCGCGCTCGGATGTGACCGGCTACAGAGCACGTGGCAAGTTGGAAGGCGGCGCGCTGGGCGTGTATGGCAACTGGAGCACCGATGCGCTGTATGTGGATGCCAGCGTGCAGCGCGGCCAGTTCCGCAACCGCGTGCAGGGCGACGGCCTGGCCGAAGAGCGTTACGACTCGGATATCTGGCAGTCATCCGTGGAAGCCGGTTACCGCTTCGGCATTGGCCAGATCGGCACTACCACGCTGAGCCTGCAGCCGGAACTGCAGCTGGTCTACACCGATGCAAAGACTGACGTGCATACCGAAACCAACGGCACCGTGGTGCGCGCAGCGGGCAACAGCGGCCTGTCCGGTCGTACTGGCCTGCGCCTGCAGGGTGACGGCCACCCGGCGGCGGGTGCCTCGGTCAGCCCGTATCTGGCGGCCAACTGGTACCGCGATGGCGCCGGCAATGGCATCGCCTTCGACGATGAAGTGCTGAAGGCCGGCATCCCGCGCAACCGCTATGAACTGAGCGCGGGTGCGCGCGTGGAATTCCGTTCCGGCTTCAGTGCCTGGGGCGGGTTCGGGGTGATGCGTGGTGACAGTGGCTACCGCGAAGCGACGGCGAACCTGAGCGTTGCCTACAAGTGGTGATGTAAACACGAACGGCGCCGGTTAGATCCGGCGCTGTTCTGCTCTCCGTAGCGCCAAGCATGCACTCGGCTCCACAACAAATGTCGCAACTGGCACGCGCAGGCGTGCTCGGCTTCGCGCAGCGCGTTCGATATGCGTCTGCAACATTTTCGAAATTGAAACTTTTCTGATTGGTATAGCAGCACCTGCGTGCACATCATGGCGCGCCACCGACAACGGGTGGCACGGGCTTGCAATCCCGTTAGGTTGATGTGTTGTTTACGCTTGCCTGTCGGCGTCGCGCTTTCCTTGTTGGGCGGCGTCGGCAGGCAATCCGTCCGCGCCCTATGGCGGGCGGTGCGTGGGGGTCTCGTACCCGCCGGCGTTTCTACATCAACCTCCGGTATTGCAACCACGCACCGTCCGCCGCCCTCGCCCAGCGCGAGGGCGGCCCCTTGCTCCGCACTCAAGGACGCCGCCATGACTTCTTCGCTCTATCCCTATCTGTTCGCCACACTGGGCGACGCCGTCGAACGCTTGCCGGACGATCTGGCCAAAGCACTGGAAACCACATTGGGCAGCACAATGCGCGCCCACGCCGACGAAGGCATCACCCTGCTCGGCTGCCTGCAGCGCATCCGCCACGTGGACGCTGCAGACGGCCAACCGTGGCCGGACAAGGGACGCAAACAGTGCTTTGGTTTCGCGATGGCACGCATCGACCGCGCCAATGCCGGGCTGACCTTGCTGCTGGAACTGCTGCACGCCATCGAACGCGTGCGCGTGGACGGCGATGCCGACCAGCAGGTGGGCGATGACGTGCGCGAAGGGCTGCTATTGGCCTGCCGTGGGCTGGCCGAGTATGTGGATGTGCAGTTGCGGGTGGCGTAAGCAGGGCTGCTGCACGCGCCGGCCCTGCCCTTGGTAGCTGCCAACCTTGGTTGGCATGGCCGCAAGGCCATATGCAGGACGAGACGGCGTGCCAACCAAGGTTGGCACCTACCGGAGCAACACGGTAGCGCCGGGCCATGCCCGGCGTTCTGGTAGGCGTCGACCTTGGTCGACACAGCGTCGGCACGAAGGCCTGACACATCCGTGCCAACCAAGGTTGGCACCTACCAGAGCAACACGGTAGCGCCGGGCCATGCCCGGCGTTTTGGTAGGCGTCGACCTTGGTCGACGCAGCGTTGGCGCGCAACCCTGACACATCCGTGCCAACCAAGGTTGGCACCCGCTAGAGCAGCGCGGTAGCGCCGGGCCATGCCCGGCGTTCTGGTAGGCATCGACCTTGGTCGACGCAGCATTGGCGCGCAACCCTGACACATCCGTGCCAACCAAGGTTGGCACCTACCAGAGCAACACGGTAGCGCCGGGCCATGCCCGGCGTTCTCGTGTGTCAGGCGAAATGCTCGTATCCGCTCGGGCCGTCGTGGCCTTCGGTGTGCACGCCCTGCCCTTCCATGATGCGGCCGATGCGGGTGATCGGCACGTCCAGCGATTCGGCGACGTAGTGCAGCGCGTCGCGCTGGTCGGCGGCGGCGGTGAAGCACAGTTCGTAGTCGTCGCCGCCGTGCAGCGCGCAATCACGGGCGCCATCGCGGCCGAGCAGTTCGCGCAGTGCCGACGACATCGGCAATGCATCGGCGTCGACTTCGGCGCGTACACCGCTGCGTGCGGCGATGTGGCCCAGGTCGGCCAGCAGGCCATCGGAGATGTCCACGGCGGCATGCGCGAATGCACGCAGCCGCAGGCCCAGGGTGACGCGCGGGGTGGGACGCAGCAGGCGCAGGCGCAGGGTTTCGTAGTCGGCCAGCAGGGTGGCGGCAGTGACGTTCAATGCGCCCTGCTGCCACAGGCGCAGCGCACCGGCAGCATCGCCCAGCGTGCCGCTGACCCAGATGTCATCGCCAATCTGTGCGCGATCACGACGCAGGGCCTGGCCGCGGGATACCTGGCCCATCGCGGTAACCGACAGCGACAGGGGGCCACGCGTGGTGTCACCGCCGATCAGGGCGATGTCGTGCTGGTCGGCCAGCGCGAAGAAGCCATCGGCGAAGGCATCGATCCAGTCTTCGCTGGCTTCGGGCAGCGACAACGCCAGCGTGCACCAGGCCGGGCGCGCGCCCATCGCGGCGAGGTCGGACAGGTTGACGGCCAGCGTCTTCCAGCCGATGTCGAACGCCGGAGTCTCGGCCGGGAAATGCACGCCGCTGTTGAGCGTGTCGGCGGTGACCACCAGTTGCTCGTTCGGGCGCGGCTGCAGCAGCGCGGCGTCATCGCCGATGCCGAGCACGATGTCGTCGCGCTCGACGGTGCGGGCGCGGATGCGGTCGATGAGGGCGAATTCGGCCAGGGACATGGGGCGCTCCCGCGTTTGTACGTGCCGCGCCGTGCGCGGTGGGCGGTAGTGCCGGCCGCAGGCCGGCAACCTCAGAATCCCTGCAGTTGCCGGCCAGCGGCCGGCATTACCACAGGTGGGTCAGTGACCCGATTCGACCTTGCGCCATTCCACGGCGGCACGATCCAGCACGCCGTTGACGTAGGTGTGGCCATGTTCGGAACCGAAGCGCTTGGCCGATTCGATGGCTTCGTTGATCACCACGCGGTACGGCACGTCCAGGCGGTAACGCAGTTCGTAACCGGCCAGGCGCAGCACGGCGCGTTCGATCGCGTCCACTTCGTCGATGCCACGGTCCAGGTACGGGCCGAAGGCTTCGTCGATGTCGCGACGGTTGTCGAGCACGCCATGCACCAGCGCTTCGAAGTACGCCAGGTCGGCGATTTCGCGGGCCTGTTCGTGGGCGAACTGGGCGATCAGCGACTGGCCGTTGCCGCCGGAGATCTGCCAGGCATAGATGGCCTGCACGGCACGACGGCGCGCGCGCGAGCGCAGCACCGGATCGATGCCATCGCGGCGGACGGGTTTACCGGAGGGCTTGCCCTGGGTGTTCTTGTTCATGGCAGCTGCTCCAGAAGGTTGACCATTTCCAATGCGGCGAGCGCGACTTCCTCGCCCTTGTTGCCGTGGCTGCCGCCTGCGCGGGCCTCGGCATCTTCCACGCGTTCCACGGCCAGCACGCCGTTCAGCACCGGCACGCCGAAGTCCAGCTGCACGCGCATCAGGCCTTCGGCACAGCGGTCGGCCACGTGTTCGTAGTGGCGGGTGTCGCCACGGATCACGCAGCCCAGGGTGAGGATGGCGGCGTGTTCATGGGCGGCGGCCAGGCGCGCGGCGACCAGCGGCAGCTCCCAGGCACCCGGCACGCGGATCACGTCGATGTTGGCTTCGGCAATGCCGTTGCCGGCCAGGCTCTGGCGGGCGCCAGCAACCAGCACATCGGTGATGCGGGCGTTCCAGCGGCTGGCCAGGATGGCGAAGCGCGCCGATTCGGGAGTGCGAAGATCGCCTTCGTAGTGGCTCATATGCGGCTTGGGATTCGATTAAGGGGTAATTCTACCGTGGATGGGCCCCGGCCGTGGCTGGCGGGGGCCCGGGGTGTGCCGACCAACGGTCGGCACCCACCAGCTGCAGTGGGCCGCCCCTTTGTGGGTGCCGACTGTTGGTCGGCACACCGAGCGGGTTACGGGGTGACCGTCTCCACCACTTCCAGGCCGTACCCGGCCAGGCCGATCTGGCGGCGGGGCGTGCCCAGCACGCGCAGCTTGCCCAGGCCCAGGTCGGACAGGATCTGCGCACCGGCACCGTTGCGGCGCCACTGGCCCACATCCTTGTCCTTGCCCGGCACCACCGGCGCCGGCTGCTGGCGCAGGCGGGCCAACAGCGCTTCGCCGTCGCGCGGGGCCGACAGCACCACCATCACGCCACTGCCTTCCGCGGCGATCGCGCGCAGGGCATCGGTGGCCGCCACGCCGAAGTCATCGCGGCGCCAGTGCAGCAGGTCGGCCAGCGGGTTTTCCACCTGCACGCGCACCAGGGTGGGCGTGTCCGCATCCGGGGTGCCGCGGACCAGGGCGAAATGCAGGTCGTGGGCGATGCGGTCGCGGTAGGTGACCAGCTTGAACGGGCCGAACTCGGTGTCGATATCACGCTCGTCCACGCGCTCGACAGTCTTTTCGGTGGCCAGGCGATAGGCGATCAGGTCGGCGATGGAGCCCATCTTCAGGCCGTGCTCGCGGGCGAACACTTCCAGCTCCGGGCGGCGCGCCATGCTGCCGTCCGGGTTGAGGATCTCCACCAGCACGCCGGCCGGTTCCAGCCCGGCCAGCATGGCCAGGTCGACGCCGGCTTCGGTGTGGCCGGCGCGGGTCAGCACGCCACCGGGCTGGGCAATCAGCGGGAAGATGTGGCCCGGCTGGTGCAGGTCCGACGGCTTGGCATTGGGCTTCACCGCGGTGCGGATGGTGTGCGCGCGGTCGTGTGCCGAGATGCCGGTAGTCACGCCCTCGGCCGCTTCGATGCTGACGGTGAAGTTGGTCTGGAACTGCGCGGTATTGGCCTGCACCATCGGCGCCAGGCCGAGGTCGGCGGCGCGGGTGCGGGTGAGCGGCAGGCACACCAGGCCGCGGCCATGGGTGACCATGAAGTTGATGTCGCTGGCCTTGACCAGCTCGGCGGCCATGATCAGGTCGCCTTCGTTCTCGCGGTCTTCGTCATCGACGATGACGACCATGCGGCCGAGGCGGATGTCTTCCAGGATGTCGGGAATGGGGGCGAAGTTCATGCGCGGGCTCCTTCACCCAGCAACCGCTCGACATAACGAGCGACCAGGTCGATTTCCAGGTTCACCGCGCTGCCCACGCCGGTGGCGGAGAACGCGGTATTGGCCACGGTGTGCGGGATCAGCGCCACTTCAAAGCCTTCCTCGTCCACTTCGTTCACGGTGAGGCTGACGCCGTCCACGCAGATCGAGCCCTTCTTGGCGATGTAGCGGCGCAGGGCGGCCGGCGCGGCGAAACGCCAGCGCTGGGCACGCGCATCTTCATGGATGGACAGGACCTGGCCGAGGCCGTCGACGTGGCCGCTGACCAGATGGCCGCCGAGGCGGTCGGTCGGGCGCATGGCACGTTCGAGGTTGATGACCGCACCTTCGGCCAGTTGGCCCAGCGTGGTCAGGCCCAGGGTCTCGGTGGACGCATCGGCCTGGAAGCTGCCGGCGTCGAACGCGATGACGGTGAGGCAGACGCCGTTGATGGCGATGCTCTCGCCCATCTGCACGTTGTCGAACGGCAGGCTGCCGACGTCGAAGGTGAAGCGGACATCGCCGCCGATGGATTCGCGTGCGGCCAGACGGCCGACGCCTTCGATGATTCCAGTAAACAAGTAACGTTCTCCGCGAAAAGTGAGCGAAAAACGCCGCAAGGCAAACAGGCGGGCGCAGGGCCGCAAAGGCCCTGTGGCACCGTCTTCTTTCATCCGGACTATGACCGTCGGCTCCGGCATTGGACCGGATCTGCTGACCCCCGACGGTAAGGCCGGGGCGCTCGCGGGCTCGTGCTTGCGCACCTACCGCCGGTGGGGAATTGCACCCCGCCCTGAAGACGTTTGTGTACCGGCGAACCGGCCCGCCAAGTGTAACAGCCCGGGCTGAACGGGGCCGGATGCCCCGGGGGTCGGATCCCTTTCCGCAGGAAAGGGCTCTGACCCCACCCGGGCGCGTCCGAGCCTGTGACGGCCGTCGCTCGCATTTCGTAAAACTTTCATTAAAATCGGCGGTCGGACGACATGAGGTCGCCACGGACTGCCGCACAGGTGGGCCGCCAATGGACTGAAATTCACAGGAATTCCCATGCGCAAGATCCTGATCGTGGCCGCCCTGCTGGCCGCTGCCCCGTTCTCGGCCTCCGCCGACGCCCTGAGCTACACCTACGTCGAAGGCGGCTGGACCCAGGTCAAGACCGACGACGACGTGTTCAACGACCCGAAGGTTGATGGTGGTTACGTGCGCGGTTCGATCGCGCTGGCCGAGCAGGTGCACGTGTTCGGCGGCTGGAACTACGGCAGCAAGTCGTACGACTACGACTACGGCTCGATGAAGCTCAAGCTGAACCAGCCGGAGCTGGGCATCGGTTACCACATGCCCTTCAGCGACCGCGTCGACTACACCGCCGACATCGCCTGGGTCCGCCAGCAGGCTGAAATCACCGTCAAGGACGTGGACTACGGCCGCTTCAGCGTGAAGGACCACACCAACCTGGTGCGCGCCACCATGGGCCTGCGTGGCAAGCCTTCGCGCATGACCGAAGCCTGGATCAAGGCCGGTTACATGGACGGTGGCAACGAATTCAAGGGCACCTGGGTCGGCACCGTCGGCGGCCAGATCAACTTCACCCGGACCTGGGGTCTGGTGGGCGAGATCTCCGGCTACCGCGACGTCACCCAGTACTCGGCCGGCGTGCGCGCCAGCTTCTGATTGCCCGATCCTCGTCGTGCGATCGAACGGGCTCCGCAAGGGGCCCGTTTTTTGTTGGCCGTCGCGCGCAATACGCTTGGCTGCGGCACGCCATCGAATGCAATGACAATTGCGCTAGGCTTGCCGCCCTCTGGAACAGGAACACCGTCATGAAGACCCCGATCCGCGGCCTGCTGGCCACCGCACTGCTGTGCGCCCCCTTGTTCGCCGCGGCTGCCCCGGCGCAGCTGAGCCCCGAACAGACCTTCGATCTGTACGCACGCGCATTGCTGGAAGACGATGCCGCCGCCACGCGCACGCTCAACGATGCATTGAAGCCGGCCTTCGACGGCCAGGATTCGGTAACGCCGGTGCCGGGCATGATGGCCCAGGCGCTGGCCGAGCCGTGGCAGACGGTGCTGGCCGTGGCTGGAGTGAAGGGCGATCCGGCAGCGGCGGAAGCGATGTATGCCAAGGCGCTGAAGGCCTCGCAGTGCCGTGCCACGCGCAGCACGGTGGAAGACAACGAATTCGTGGACGACCAGAAGATCGCCAAGGTCGATTTCAGCTGCCAGCTGGCCGACCTGGGCAGCGTGCAGCCGTTGTTCCTGGCCAGCCTGACGGGTGGGGACAAGGCTCCGCGCGCGCGCTTCACCGAGGCCTATACCCAGGCCCTGCAGAGTGGCCCGCGCAAGGCCGTGACCGGCACCCTCACCCTGTACACCGCCAAGGACAAGGGCTACTGGTACAGCAGCAACTTCGATGATCTGGTGGGCCCGGTGCTGGATGCGCTGGCGCCGTTCGATAGCTGGATGCAGGACGTTGAAGCAGCCAAGGCACCGAAGGTGACCGGCGTGCCGGCCTGCGATCTGCTGCTGCAGCAGCACCGCAGCTGCGTGGCGAAGATCGCACCGGACCAGATCAGCGGTGTGGATGCGATGACCGAAGAGTTGAAGGCCAAGACGCAGGTGATGTCGGCCGAGGAAATGACGCAGGAGTGCAAGGCACTGCGTCCGATGGCCGAGATGATGTGGACCGATGCGTGCGCGTGAGTTCACTGCGCTGAAGCGACTGGGGCTGGCTGCATTGCTGGCCCCGGTTGCGGCACTGGCGGCGCCGCCTGTGCCCACGCCCGGACACGTGTTCGAGCTGTACGCACAGGTGATCGTGCACGGCGATACCGCCGCCCAGGCCGAGCTGGGCCGCTATCTGGGTACATCCAATGGCCCGGCGATCGCGGCGGCGCTGGCGAGCGTAAGCCATCTGGAGCAGGCGCCTGAAATGGCCGATTGGCCGCAGGCCGCCGCGGCCCTGCGCAGGCGCCAGACCTCGGTGCGTTGCAATGTCGGCAGCGTGCACCATCCGCAGGCAGACATTGCCGATGTTGACTACCGTTGCCACCTGCCGGACCTGACGGCCCTGCTGCCCGTCTATCGGCATCACCCGGTGCCATTCAACGGACCGCATCCCCCGCAGATGGCGAGCGAACTGGCGAGCGCGTATACGCAGATGATCGCGACGGCACCGGACCGGGAAAGGATCATCACCGTGTCCTTCGAGCGCGATCATGACGGCGGCGCTTGGCGCGTACAGAACCCCTCGCCGCTGATGGGCGAACTGGCCGATGCGTTCCTGCCGTTCTTCGAGTGGAACGAGCACCCGCCTGGCGAGGATCGTTGAACTGAAAAAGGGGACGGAGGGGATTACGGCGTTTTTGCCACAAACGACGTAATCCCCTCCGTCCCCTTCTTCATGGCCGCAGCAGCAACCGCAGATCCTCACCCACCTGGCGCTGGTCGACCACATGCAATCGACGCTGTTGGTCCATCACGTCGATGCCGAGGTCGGCCAGCAACGGGCGGCCGCTGTCGCCCAGCAGTGTTGGCGCCTGGTACATCAGCAACTCGTCCACCCAGCCACCACGCACCAGCGCGCCGGCCAGCGTTGCACCGGCTTCGGTGTGCACCTCGTTGATGCCGCGCTCGGCCAGCAGTGCCAACACCGCGCCCAGATCAAGGCGACCGTGACGCACCGCCACGCTGGCGAACGCAGCATCGGCAGCGTCGGGCGGGCTGATCATTGCATCGTGCAGGTACAGCGTGGGCGCCCCACCTTCGCGCACACGGCTGCATTCCAGCGAGCGCAGGCGTGAATCGAGGACGACGCGCAGTGGCGGCATGACTTCAGTGTCAGCCAGGCGCACGGTCAGCATCGGGTCGTCGGCGATGACGGTGTCGGCGCCGGTGAGGATCGCGCCAGCGCGCGCGCGCCAGTGCTGCACATCTTCGCGAGCGGCGGGGCCGGTGATCCACTTCGAGCTGCCGTCGGCCATCGCGGTACGGCCATCGAGGCTGGCGGCCAGCTTCACCCGCAACCACGGACGACCGCGCTCCACGCGCGACAGGAAGCCCTTGTTGAGTTCCCGCGCCTGTGCCGCCATCAAGCCCTCGGCGACCTCGATGCCGGCGTCGCGCAGCAGGTCGAAGCCACCGCCATCGACTTTCGGGAACGGGTCGCGCATTGCCGCGACCACGCGCGACACGCCGGCTTCGATCAGCGCCAGTGCGCACGGCGGCGTGCGGCCGTAATGCGCGCACGGTTCCAAGGTGACGTAGGCGGTGGCACCACGCGCTTCGGTGCCGGCTTCGCGCAGGGCGAACACTTCGGCATGCGGGCCGCCAGCGCGCTGGTGCCAGCCCTGCCCGACCACGCGCTCGCCATGGGCGATCACACAGCCGACCATCGGATTGGGACGGGTGGTATAGGCACCGCGCTCGGCAAGCCGCAATGCGGCAGCCATGTGCAGGTGGTCAAGGACGGTGAACGATATGCTCATGCCGCCATGGTACCGCCGTCAGCACGATGCCAGCCAAGGCCCAGTAGATCCACGCCATGCGTGGATGGGCGGCACGGCGCCAACCAAGGTTGGCGGCTACCGAAGCAAAGGCCGTCAGCCCTTCTTTTTCTTGGTCAGGGCAATCACATCGCCCAGCAGTTGCAGTTGCTCGGTGCTGGAAGGCAGGTCGCGTTCGAGCTTCTCGATTTCCTCGCGAAAATCGGCCACGTCCTCAAAGCTGCGGTACACCGAAGCGAAACGCACATAACCGACATGGTCAAGCTTGCGCAGTTCATTCATCACGAACTCGCCTACTTTGATCGACGGCACTTCGCGTTCGCCGCTGATGCGCAGCTGATGCACCACTGCGCGCACCGCCGCTTCAATCTTCTCTTCCGGCACCGCACGCTTCTGCAGCGCGCGGTCAAAGCCGGCGCGGACCTTGCGGGCATCGAAGGCTTCACGGGTGCCATCGCTCTTGACGATGGCCGGCAGCTTCAGTTCAACGGTTTCCAGCGTACTGAAGCGTTCGTTGCACGCCTCGCACTCACGCCGACGGCGAATCGTCGCGCCGTCTTCGGAGACGCGCGAGTCGATGACCCGTGTATCGGCATGCTGGCAGAAGGGGCAATGCATTGAACGCCTGGCTCAGGGGAATACCTGCTGCCACGGTCGTGGTAGCGTCGCAAAGGTACCTGAGAAGGGGTTTTGCAGCAAATGCAGGCGGCAATCAGCCTTGTCCGGCAAGGCCCGGAGCGCGACGCAACCACACCAGATGCGCAGTCGGCACCAGCAGCGGCACGCCCGGTACCAGATAGCCCAGTACCTGCCAGGGGCTGCCGGCAAACAAGCTGAAAAGCACCACGCCGATCACCGCCAGCGCCGCCATGGCGCCCAGCGCCAAGCCGATCCAGGGAATACGGGCGGTGTGCCGCAGGCCATCGCGCCCGCGCTTCAAGTAGCAGATGCTGAGCCACAACCAGGCCAGCAAGCCGATCACACCCGCCAGCGCCCACAGCAACAGCACCGCACCTTCGTCGCCGCGCATCAGGCCGTGGCGGGTCAGGAAGGTGTAGATGCCGAAGCCGGCGACGCCGCCACCGGCCACCAGTGCAGGCAACCCCAGCAGCAGGCATTGGGCGATATACAGGCGTTTGTGCAGGCGCTCATCCATGCGTTCGAATCTCCTTGCTGGCTGCTTGCTTCACGTGCGTGGTCGCAGCCACAACAGCATGGCGGCCGGGACCAGCATCGACGGCCCCAGCAGCAGCAGTCCGAAGCCTTCGGCGTGAACCTTGACGCTCCACCACGCCGCCAGCCCCAGCGGCGGGAAGGCGGCCAGACCTCCGGCCAGCAACATCCACCACCAGACCGGCCGCACCCGCAGGCCGGCACGTCCGTGCATCAGGTAACCCGCACTGAGCCACAGCCAGGCCAGGCAGCCGGCCATGCCGGCCAGGCCCCACAGCGGCATCAGCGTCACCGATGCCAGGGTGCCGTGACCAAACTGGCCCAGGCCCATCAACAGCAGCAGCATCGCTGCGGCCCCGCCGCCTACCAAGCTGGGCAGGCCGAAGAGCACAGCCAAGGCTGCATAGAGATACCTGAGGCGGCGCTCATCCATGCGCGGGTACTCCGGTGCCGGGGTCAGAACCCTTCCCGCAGGGAAGGGCTCCGACCCCAGTGCCCGATCAACCGTAGACCGGGTACTTGCGGCACTGCGCGCTGACCGCATCACGCACGCGGGCGATCACGGCCTCATCGGCCGGGGCGTCGAGCACGTCGGCGATCCAGTTGGCCAGGTCCACGCAGTCCTGTTCCAGGTAACCGCGGGTGGTCACTGCCGGGGTGCCCAGGCGCAGGCCCGAAGTCACGAACGGCGAACGCGGGTCGTTCGGCACCGAGTTCTTGTTGACGGTGATATGGGCCTTGCCCAGCGCAGCTTCCGCGTCCTTGCCGGACACGTCCTTGCCGATCATGTCGACCAGCATCAGGTGGTTCTGGGTGCCCCCGGAGACGATCTTGTAGCCGCGCGCGATGAGCGTGTTGGCCATCGCCTGCGCGTTCTTCACCACCTGCTGCTGGTAGGCCTTGAAGCCCGGCTCCAGCGCTTCCTTGAAGGCCACGGCCTTGCCGGCGATGACGTGCATCAGCGGACCGCCCTGGATGCCCGGGAACACGATCGACTGCAGCTTCTTGACCAGGTCTTCGTCGGCGCCCTTGGCGACGATGATGCCGCCGCGCGGGCCGCGCAGGGTCTTGTGGGTGGTCGAGGTGACCACGTGCGCATGTTCCAGCGGGCTCGGGTAGACGCCAGCAGCAACCAGGCCGGCGACGTGCGCCATGTCGACGAACAGGTAGGCACCGACCTTGTCGGCGATGGCGCGGAAGCGCGCCCAGTCGATCACCTGCGAGTAGGCCGAGAAGCCGGCCACGACCATCTTCGGCTTATGCTCCAGGGCCAGGCGCTCGACTTCGTCGTAATCGATCAGGCCCTGGTCGTTGACGCCGTACTGCACGGCGTTGAACAGCTTGCCCGAGGCGTTGACCTTGGCGCCGTGGGTGAGGTGGCCGCCGTGGGCCAGGCTCATGCCGAGGATGGTGTCGCCCGGCTGGAGCAGCGCGAAGTACACGGCCTGGTTGGCCTGCGAACCGCTGTGCGGCTGCACGTTGGCGTAGTCCGCGCCGAACAGTTCCTTCAGGCGGTCGATCGCCAGCTGTTCGGCGATGTCCACGTATTCGCAGCCACCGTAGTAGCGCTTGCCCGGGTAGCCTTCGGCGTACTTGTTGGTCAGCTGGCTGCCCTGGGCTTCCATCACCGCCGGGCTGGTGTAGTTCTCGCTGGCGATCAGCTCGACGTGGTCTTCCTGGCGCTGGGTTTCGGCGGCGATGGCCTTGGCCAGTTCGGGATCGTAGGTTTCGATGCGGACGTCACGCGGGAACATCGGTTACTCCAGCAGGCGGGGAAAGGGATGCGGCTCAGCCCTTGATTGTAGCCCCGCCCCGGCCTGCTGGGGCCGAAACGACCGGGGCCGGATTCGACGAACGAATCCGGCCCCGTATGGTGTCGAATGGCGTTGTGGGGTCGGAGCCCCTTCCGTTGGAAAGGGCTCCGACCCCGGCGCTGCATCAACGGTTGTTGATGATGTAGTCGGCGATGATGCCGGTTGCCACGGCCACCAGCAGCATGTTGCCGCGGTCATCGCGGATCCAGTGGTGGCCGGACGGCGGGCGGCGCAGGTGGTAGCGCGGGTAGTCGTTCACGACGTAGATCGGGCCGCGGTAGTAATCGCGATAGCGGTGGCCGCGCTGCCAGCCATAGCCATAGCCGGGCCGGTAGCCCGGGCTGTAGACCACGCGCGGCGGCGGCGGTGCCGGGCGGTAGTAGCCATGGTCGTAGCGGCGGTCGTGGCGGTAGTCACGGCGCGCTTCGCGGCGGTCGCGTTCCCAGTCGCGACGGTCGTGGCGCCACTCGCGGCGATCTTCGCGCCATTCTCGGCGGTCGTGGTCGCGACCACGGTGATCGTTGTCGGCGAAGGCCGGGGCGATGGCGCCCAGCGCCAGTACAGAGGCCACGGCGCCGGCCATGAGTCGATGGATGTGCATGGGAGACCTCTGCTGGGGTGGGTGGTGAGCCCATATTGCGCATTCGATCTGAACGGTTTCCGGCTGGAAACGCTTCCCGCTGAGGGACTGTGACGGCCCATTCAGTCCTCGGCCAGCCCCGGGCGCTGCGGACGGCGCGGGGCGTAAGCGGTTCCGGCTATAATTGGGGGTATTCCATTCAGTCTGTGCCCGCTGCCGCAACGGGAAGTTCCCCGTGACGGACCGGGCGCAGGGTCGCGCCTACGGAGACCTCATGTCCTCGCAATACATCTACACCATGAACCGCGTGTCCAAGGTGGTCCCGCCCAAGCGGCAGATCATCAAGGACATCTCGCTGTCCTTCTTCCCGGGCGCGAAGATCGGCCTGCTGGGCCTGAACGGCGCCGGCAAGTCCACCGTGCTGAAGATCATGGCCGGCGTGGACACCGATTTCGAGGGCGAAGCCCGTCCGCAGGCCGGCATCAAGGTTGGCTACCTGGCGCAGGAACCGGAGCTGGACCCGACCAAGACCGTGCGTGAAGCGGTTGAAGAAGGCGTGGGCGAAGTGCTGCAGGCACAGGCTGCGCTGGACGCGGTCTACGCCGCCTATGCCGAGGAAGGCGCCGATTTCGACGCGCTGGCCAAGGAACAGGAGCGCCTGGAGGCGATCCTCGCCGCCGGCGATGCGCACACGCTGGAAAACCAGCTGGACGTGGCCGCCGATGCGCTGCGCCTGCCGCCGTGGGATGCCATCGTCGGCAAGCTGTCCGGTGGTGAAAAGCGCCGTGTGGCGCTGTGCCGCCTGCTGCTGCAGAAGCCGGACATGCTGCTGCTCGACGAACCGACCAACCACCTCGACGCCGAGTCGGTGGAATGGCTGGAACAGTTCCTGGCGCGCTACACCGGCACCGTCGTGGCGGTCACCCATGATCGCTACTTCCTGGACAACGCCGCCGAGTGGATCCTGGAACTGGACCGTGGCCGCGGCATTCCGTGGAAGGGCAACTACACCGACTGGCTGACCCAGAAGGATGAGCGCCTGAAGCAGGAAGACAACCAGGAAAAGGCTCGCCAGAAGGCGATCCAGAAGGAACTGGAGTGGTCGCGCCAGAACGCCAAGGGCGGCCGCACCAAGGGCAAGGCCCGTCTGGCCCGCCTGGAAGAGCTGCAGTCGGTCGATTACCAGAAGCGCAACGAGACCAATGAAATCTTCATCCCGCCGGGCGAGCGCCTGGGCCAGGCGGTGATGGAATTCAAGAACGTCTCCAAGAAGTTCGGCGACCGCCTGCTGTTCGACAACCTGAACTTCCTGGTGCCCTCGGGCGCCATCGTCGGCATCATCGGCCCCAACGGTGCCGGTAAGTCGACCCTGTTCAAGATGATCACCGGCCAGGAAAAGCCGGACACCGGCGAGATCGTGGTCGGCCCGACCGTGCAGCTGTCCTACGTGGACCAGAGCCGCGACGCGCTGGAAGGCAACCACAGCGTGTTCCAGGAAATCGCGGGCGGCCTGGACATCCTCAACATCAACGGTATCGAGATCCAGTCGCGCGCCTACATCGGCCGCTTCAACTTCAAGGGCCAGGACCAGCAGAAGATGGTCGGTTCGCTGTCCGGTGGTGAGCGTGGCCGCCTGCACATGGCCAAGACCCTGCTGCAGGGTGGCAACGTGCTGCTGCTCGACGAACCGTCCAACGATCTGGACATCGAAACCCTGCGTGCGCTGGAAGATGCGCTGCTGGAGTTCCCGGGCAACACGTTCGTCATTTCGCATGACCGCTGGTTCCTGGATCGCATCGCGACCCACATCCTGGCGTTCGAAGGCGATTCGCACGTGGAGTTCTTCCAGGGCAACTACCGTGAGTACGAAGAAGACAAGCGCCGCCGCATGGGCGACGACGCTGCGCCGAAGCGCCTGCGCTTCAAGGCGCTGAAGTAAGCAAGAACGAAAGGCCGCGCTCGCGCGGCCTTTCGCCTTTCATGGGCCGCAATCGATTTTTGTTGACGCTTTTGACCTCTTCGCGACGCACTTCAACGCGACCCGGCTGAAGGCTGCCCGTGTAAAGCAGTGTTGATTCCTTGTCGCACACGGCATCCTCCGTACTTTGCAACTCGTTGTATGTTCCCGGCCCAATGCTTCGGTTTTCCTACGCACCCGATTCATCCCCCTCGTAGGAAAACACCATGAAAGCACTGATCTCCACCACGGCAGCGCTGCTGCTGTCGGGCACTGCCGCGGCCGCGCCGGCGAACTGGGAAGGCATCTACCTGGGTGCCCATGCCAGCCATGGCGAAGGCCACAGCCAGGACCGCAGCAACGCCAATGCCTCTGAAAAAAGCATCCGTGGCTTCGCTGGCGGGCTGCAGGCCGGCCGCAACTGGCAGTTCGACAACAATGTGGTTGCCGGGATCGAAGGCACCCTTTCCTTCGGCAACATCACCCAGGAGTGGAAGGACCGCGACAACCACCAGTACAGCCCTTACTACGGCAAGGATGCGGTGACCCGTTCGGGCGCAGTCAACCTGACGCTGGGTTACGCGGCAGGCCAGTGGCTGCCGTACGTCAGCGCCGGCGTGAGCGTGGCCCGCCAGGAGTTTTCGCTGGGCTGCGACAAGTCGCTGGTGGAGGCCACCAACGGCTGCCGCGTTGCCGAATTCGAAACCCGCGCATCCCATGTATCCACCGGCGCGAACGTCGGCGCAGGCGTGCTGTACCGCTTCAGCGACCAGCTTTCGGCGGGTGCGGAGTACCGTTACACCCATCTGGGCTCCAGCCCGGTTTACCTGGAAGATCCCAACTACCCGGCTGCGGCGCGACGCAGCTTCCATACCAACTACAGCAGCGTTACGCTGAAGTTGAACTACCACTTCTAACCGCCTGGCGACGCACCCGCCGGTCCTTCGGGCGGCAGGGCGTGCAGGTACGAGAGATCTGCGATGTCCCTGTTCGAACGCCTGTTCCAGCTGCAGCAGCACGGCACCACCGTGCGCACCGAACTGCTGGCCGGTGTCACCACCTTCCTGACGATGTCCTACATCGTCTTCGTCAATCCCGAGATCCTGGGCACCACCGGCATGGATGCTGGGGCGGTGTTCGTGGCCACCTGCCTGGCCGCGGCGCTTGGCTCGGTGGTGATGGCGCTGGCGGCCAACTTCCCGGTGGGCATGGCCCCGGGCATGGGCTTGAATGCGTTCTTCGCCTTCACCGTGGTCGGCGCTGCCGGGCTGCCCTGGCAGCAGGCGCTGGCGGCGGTGTTCATTTCCGGCCTGGTGTTCCTGGTGCTGTCGCTGACCGGCGTGCGCGCGTGGCTGGTGTCGGGCATTCCGGCGTCGTTGCGGTCGGCGATCGTGGCCGGCATCGGCCTGTTCCTGGCCATCATCGCGCTGCAGAAATCCGGCGTGATCATCGGCAACGAGGACACGCTGGTGGCGCTGGGCCCGCTCAATACCGCGCCGCCGCTGCTGGCACTGGGCGGCTTCCTGCTGATCGCGATCCTGGAAGCGCGGCGTGTGCGCGGTGCGATCCTGATCGGCATCCTGGCGGTGACCGCGGCCGGCTGGGCGTTGGGCGATCTGCAGTACCACGGGCTGGTGTCATTGCCGCCGAGCCTGGCGCCGACCTTCCTGCAGCTGGACCTGCCTGGCCTGCTGCACCACAACGGCGGCGCGCCGATCGCCGTGCTGCTGCAGGTGGTGCTGGTGTTCGTGCTGGTGGAAGTGTTCGATGCCACCGGCACGCTGTATGGCGTGGTCGGCCGTGCCGGCCTGCTGAAACTGCCGGGTGCGCAGAAGCGGTTCGGCCGCGCACTGCTGGCCGACAGCACGGCGATTGTGGCCGGCTCGCTGCTGGGCACCAGCAGCACCACCGCCTTCGCCGAAAGCGCCTCGGGCGTGCAGGTAGGTGGCCGTACCGGTTTGACCGCACTGGTGGTCGCTGCGTTGTTCCTGGCCGCGCTGTTGTTCTCGCCGCTGGCGGCGATGGTGCCCGGCTATGCCACCGCGCCGGCCCTGCTGTTCGTGGCCGGACTGATGCTGCGCGAACTGGTGGAAGTGGACTGGAGCGACCTGACCGAATCCGTACCCGCCGCGCTGTGTGCGCTGGCGATGCCGTTCACCTATTCCATCGCCAACGGCCTGGCCTTCGGCTTCATTGCCTATGCTGCGCTGAAGGCCGGCACCGGCCGCTGGCGCGAGGTGCACCCGGCGGTGTGGCTGGTGGCGGTGCTGTTCGTGCTGCGTTACGCGCTGGAGTGATCCGGCGGGCGCAGTTTCATCGTGCGTGGCCCGGTTCACTCGTTGCGAACGGTGCTCTGGGATGATGCCTGCATGTCCACGCCCCTGCTGCCTCCCGATCCATCTTCGCCGCTGCGCCGGCGCCTGCTGCGCGCTGCCCTGCTGGCGCCCGTTGCGGCGGCATTGACCACCCTGCCCGGCTGTTCGCTGCCGGAACAGGTGGACGGCACCTTCCTGCAGCCGTGGCGCAGCCACCTGCAGTGGCGCATGGCCGATTGGCAACGCTCGCTGCAGCTGGCACGCCGACTCGGCTGCAGGCAGCTGGTGCTGCAATGGAGCGGCATCGTCGGTGGCGCCGAGGGTGATTGGCAGCTACCCGATACCAGTGTGCGCATGCTGTTCACCGCAGCCTCGGAAGCCGGTATCGCGGTTCGCGTCGGCCTGCCGTTCCAGCAACGCTGGTGGCAGGCCATCGGCGGAGACGACGCCGCACTGCAGGCCTTCTTCGCCGACAGCCTGACGCAGGCGCGGGCCTGGCTGGCACAGGCGCCCTGGTCTCGCCTGCAGGCATTCAATGGCTGGTACATCCCCTACGAACTCGAACAGTACCACTGGGCCGATCCCGCCCGTCAGCAATGGTTGGCGCAGTGGCTGCACGGCATCTCCCAGGCGGCGGTCGAGCGTGGTGGCGACTGCGCGATCTCCTGCTATTTCAGCCGCCTGCAGACCCAGGGCGACCTGGTGACCCTGTGGGATGCCGTTCTCGCGCAGGCATCGGTCAGACCCATGGTGCAGGATGGCGTGGGTGTTGCCGGCGCCGGCAACGTACAGCAGCTGCAGCCGCTGCTGCAGCATCTGCGCACGCGTGGCGTGGCCTTCGATGCCATCGTCGAACTGTTCCGCGAGCTGCCCGGCGAGAACAACGACGGCACCCAGTTCAAGGGCGAAACCGCTGATGCCGCCCGTATCGAGCGACAGCTGGCCTGGGCGCGCGACAGCGGCGCCGAGCACGTGCTGGTGTACGCGCTGGACCCTTGGCTGTCGCAGGACACGCCGGAAGCGGCCGCATTGCGCAAGCGCTGGGGGATCTGACCCCGGTACCGACGCGCAAGAAGCGTTACAGCGTGCGGCCGATGATGTCGCGCAGGATCTCGCTGGTGCCACCGAAAATCCGCAGTGCACGCGCGTCGGCCCAGGCACGCCCTATTCCATATTCGCTGCTGTATCCGTAGCCGCCGTGCAGCTGCAGCAGGTCGTCCAGCACCTTCCCTTGGACTTCGGTGGCGTTGAGCTTGGCCATCGCCGCGCGGGTGGGATCCAGTCGGCCGCTGATCTGCTCGCCCAGGCACTGGTCGAGGAAGCTGCGCAGCATCGCCAGCTGTGCCGTGGCCGAGGCCAGCACGAAGCGCGTGTTCTGGTGGTCGATCAGCAGCCGACCGAAGGCCTTGCGCTGCCGCACGTAGGCCACCGTCTCAGCCAGCATGCCTTCGGCCGAGGCGGCCGCGCGCAGCGCGATGGCCAGCCGTTCGGCCGCCAAATGCTCTTCCAGGTAGGCGAAGCCACTACGCTCCTGGCCCAGCAGGTGATCGGCAGGCAGGAACACGTCTTCGAAGAACAGTTCGGTGGTGTCCTGCGCATGCTGGCCGATCTTGGCCATCGGGGCACCGCGGCTGACACCGGCAGCGGCCAGGTCCACGCAGAACAACGTCAGGCCGCCGGCACCGAGTTCCGGGGCGACAGTGGCCACCACCACGGCGACGTCGGCATTGCTGCCATTGGTGATCCAGGTCTTCTGCCCGTTCAATCGATATCCGCCGTCCACTACGTCGGCACGGGTGCGGATCGTCTTCAGGTCACTGCCGGCGCTGGGCTCGGTCATCGCGATCGCACCGATCGCTTCACCCCGTGCCATCTTCGGCAACCAGGCATCGCGCACGGCTGGCGTGGCGTACTGCATCAGGTAGGGCGCGACCATGTCCGAGTGGATCGAGAAGCCGATGCCCAGATAGTTGGCGCGTGCCAGTTCTTCGATCACGCAGGCGGCGTGACCGTAGTCGCCTCCCATGCCGTACGGCTCGGGCAACTGGCAGTTGAGCAGGCCGGCCTCGCCCGCCGCGCGCCACAGCGCACGTGGCGTGATGCCATCGCGCTCCCATTGCGCGTACCCGGGCGCGATCTGTGCGTCGATGAAGCGACGGACCTGGTCGCGGAACAGTGCGTGGTCCTCGCGGAATACCGGCCGGTCTGCCATCGGATCAGCGGCCCACCGCGTCGGTGCCACTGAGCTGGCCCTGCAGCACCGGTGCGTTGGCGGCGCCGGTCAGGAACAGGCTGTAGTGATCGCCGGGCTGCAGCGCGGGAAGTTCGAGTGCGGGACTGTCCTTGCCACCGCAACCGGCCACCAGCCGCGCCTTGACCGGATTGATGCCACGCGCGGCGCTGCGGCCAGCGGCAACCGCCGGGAACACCACTGCGCCCTTGTCGGCCATTGCCAGCTTGCCCTGGGTGCAATTGCCGGCGAGGTTGTAGAAGCGGATCTCGGCCTTGAGGGCGTCACTGCTGCCACCACCGTCTTCGAGCACGTTGAAGGGCTTGGCCGCTGCGCCGGGATCCAGCACCAGGGTGGTGAAACTGCCGGCGGCCACCGCTGGCTGCGTGCGGGCCTTGCCGGCCACGCGCACGCTGAACGGCTTGCCGCCTTCAACGATCGCATAACGGGTAGCGCGTGTTGCCGGCCCGACGTTCTGGTCGGCGCCATTGCCGATACCGGCCTTGAGCACCGTGCTGCCCGGGTTGAGCACGCGCACGAAGGCAGAGCCAGCGGGCGGGCGCGCGGCATACAACTGGGCCAGGCGCCCTTCCGGTGCGCCTTGGGCGAAGGCTGCGCACGGCGACAGCAGCAGCGCGGTGGCGACCAGCGATTTCAGGACAGTGTTCATGCGGGTTTCTCCGTCGTGCGGAGCGTGCGCGCCAGGATCTGGTAGCGCTGCTCCAGTTGCTTGCGATCCACCTTGTTGCTGATCGTCTGCGGCAGGGCATCCACGGCGAACAGCTCGGAAGGAATCATATAGGGCGGCATGTAACGTTCGAGCTGGCCCTTCCAATCTGCCAGGTCCGCTGGCGGACGCTGCAATGGGCCGGTCTGTGGCTGCGTGGTTTCGACAAAGCCGATCATCCGCACCAGGCTGCCATCGGGCCGCCGCAGTACCACGGCGGCTCCTGCGACCACGCCAGGCAGGCGGGCCAGGCCGACATCGACCTCGGCCAGTTCAATGCGGTAGCCATTGAGCTTGATCTGGTCGTCGCGGCGGCCACGGAAGTAGAACCGGCCCTGCGCATCGACATCACCGAGATCACCGCTGCGGTACGCACGCTTGCCGTTGTGTTCGAACAACACGCCGGCATCCAGGTCCGGGCGCTCGAGATAACCACGCATCACATGGTCGCCGGCCATGCAGATCTCACCATCATCGAGGAACACCTCGGCATAGGGCTTGCCGATGCCGATCGGGAACGGGTTGGGTGCCGCCGCACGCAGGGCCGGATCGATCTCCACCCATGTGGTGGAACAGGTCGCTTCGGTCGGCCCGTAGGAATTGATGATGCGCACCTGCGGGAAACGCGCCCACAGTTCTTCAGCCACGCGCGGCGTGAGTGATTCGGCACCGAACACGAACACCTGCAGGTCGGGCAGGTGCGTGGCATCGAAACGCGGATTGAGCATCTGTTGGCGCACGAACGAGGGCGTGGATGCCCATACGGCCACGTGCGAATCGCGCAGATGGTCGACGAAATGTTCGCTGCTGGCGATCACCTCGCGCGGGCACAGCACGCAGCAGCCACCCAGGCCCAGTGCGCCACACAGGTCGAACAGCGAGAAGTCGAAGCTGAAGAGCATCTGGTTCATGAACGCCGGCGCCGGGCCCAGCGCCAGGCAGTCGCGGATCCAGCCGGTGAACAGGGCAACACTGTCGCGGCCGATCTGCACGCCCTTGGGGTCGCCAGTGCTGCCGGAGGTGAACATGATGTAGGCCAGGTCCGGCACCGCCAGCGCTCGTGGCGCATCGGCACCAGGCAGGAACGCATCGACGGCCGCATCGTAGATCGCACGCGCATGCACCAGCGTGGTGATGCGCTGCAGGCGGGCTGGCGGGTTGATGGTGTCCACCGGTACGTAGGTCACACCCAGGCAGAGGCAGCCGAGCATGGCCACCACGAAGGCCGATTCCTTGTGCCCGGAGATCACCAATGCGTCACCGTGCACCAGGCCGGCAGCACGCGCACGGTCGATCCACTGCTGGGTGGCACGATGCAGCCCGGCCCAATCAAGTACCCCATCGGCCGCGTGCAGGGCGGGAGCCTGCGTGGCGACATCCAGGTCGGCGAATCGGCATTGGTCGAAATCGAAGTACATCGCGCTACCTCCGGTGCCCGCAGGCGTTCAGCTGGGGCGGTGCTCGGCCACGTAGTCGGCCAGCACCTGCACCGAATCAACCAGGGCGTCGATTTCATCCACCGGCAGAGTGACGCCAAGACGGTCCTTGACCTCGACCATCAGCTGCACTTTGGACATCGAATCGAAGAACGATTCCATGTATTCGTCCGGCTGCACGCGGGTACCAATCACCGCCTCGACGATATCGATGAGCTGGTTCTGGATTGTCTGCTTGTCCATGTTGGAATCCACCTTGTCAGAACTGGAAGTAAAGGAAACGGGCTTCTTTGTGCAGGTTCAGCAGGCACAACGTCAGCAGCACCAGCATCATCAGCAGCCAGGCCCAGTTGGGCTGCCAGCGCATCCACGTGCGCGGTGCCGGGCTGGGTTTTGCCAGCGCGGGAGAGTACACACCCATGATCTGGTGCGCGTTCGGTGCCAGCCAGACAATGGCCAGTGCCAGCAGGATGTACAGCAGCTGCAGGTGATGGCCCAGCAGCAGGCGCGCACCGTCGGCCAGGCCCATGCCCGCGACATGGCCCAGGTTCTCCATGCTTTCCCAACCGCGCACGCCGAACATGCCCTGCACCAGCTGCCACGCATCGTGCACGCCATCGGCGCGGAAGAACGCTTGCGCCACCAGCACCGCGCCGAAGGTCAGCAGCAGGTAACCGGCGTGCTGGAACGGATTGAGTTTTCGCATCGCGGCCGGCTTGCGACCGCCGACAAAGACCCGCCACGCATGGTTGATGACCAGATAGGTGGCATGCAGCAGGCCGAAGATCAGGAACTGCATGCCGGCGCCATGCCAGATGCCGGCCAGGCCCATCGCCCACACCGTGGGCAGCACGATCATCGAGAAGAAGCCGCCGGCCGATGCCACCGCAGTGGGGCCGGTGGCACGGCCATGGCGGGTACGCCAACGGGTCACGGCCATCGCTACCGGGTAGTACAGGTAGGCGGTGATGTAACGGGTGAGCGTCATGTGCCAGCGCGCCCAGAAGTCGATGATGCTGGTGGCCTTGTACGGCGAATTGAAGTTCAGCGGGAAGCGGATGCCGAACATGCGGGCCAGGCCCAGCGCCATGTCCGAATAGCCGGAGAAATCGAAGTACAGCTGCAACGCATAGCTGAGCGCGGTGGCCCACGCGCCCCAGAACTGCACATCGCCGGTGGAGGCGAAGCCGGCATCGGCATACGGCGCGATGCTGTCGGCGAGCAGGACCTTCTTGGCCAGGCCGATGACGAACAGCATGCCGCCGATGGACAGGTTCTCGGCCTGGAAACGATAGGTCTCGCGCTTGCTGAACTGCGGCATCATCTCCTTGTGGTGCAGGATCGGGCCGGCAATCAGGTGCGGGAAGAAGGTCACGAACAGGACATAGCTGAGCGGGCTGCGGTCGTTGACCACGCCGGCACGGCAGTCCAGCAGGTAGCCGATCTGGGTGAAGGTGAAGAAGGAAATGCCCAGCGGCAGGATCAGCGTGTCCATCGGGCCGACGTTGAAGCCGATGTCGTGGACGAAGTTCACCATTGCCGCGAAGTACTTGTAATGCACCAGCAGCAGGATGTCGGCGGCCACGCCCAGCGCGGTGGCCAGCAGCTGCAACCGGGGACGCTTGGCCAGCGACAGGATCACCAGGCTGACCAGGTAGTTGAAGATGATCGAGCCGGCCAGCAGGATCACGAACTGCGGATTCCACCAGCCGTAGAACACGATGGAGGCCACGCACAGCCACAGCGCGGCCAGCCGTGGCCGCAGCGCGCCCAGCAGGTAGTGCACGCCCAGCGCGATCGGCAGGAAAATCAGCAGGAACAGGAAAGAGTTGAACAGCATGGTCGGTCGGCGCTCAGTCGATACCGGCCAATGCCTTCTGCTCGCCTTCGGTCAGCGGCAGGGACAGGGCCATTTCGGAAAATTCCCAGATCACCAGTTTCACGGTGGGTGGCCACGTCGGCTGCTGCGGCAGCGCCGCCAGCAGTGCGCCGGAAAACTGGCCGCCGTCCATGCTCTGGTTCCACACTTCGCGCCCCAGGCCATGGCCCAGGCGTTCGGCAAACAGGCTGCGACGTCCGTTGGAGCTGCCCAGCAGCAGCACCTCCACCGGCGGGGTGTCGTCCAGCAGTCCACCGCTGCGCAGCGGCGCGATGACCTGCTCCGGCTCCAGGTCCAACGGCGGCCGCCATGATGGCGGCGCGTGTTCCAGGCCTGCCAGCACGATCAGGTCGCCCATGCGTGGCTTGGGCGTGCCCGGCGCTCCGACCTCGAATGCCTGGCTGCCCTGCCCGCCCAGCAACGGCAGTGCCACCGCGCTCACCGCGTCGGCGGCACGCTGCGCGCCGATGCGGTTCATGTGCACGTCGGTGCGGAAGAACACCGGCGCGTCCTGCCCGGACAACACCGGCAGCAGATCGACACTGGGTACCTTCGCCGCCGCCAGCGCCTGCTGCCACTGCCCGTAGCGCGCACGCATCGGTTCGGAATAGCGCAGGCCACAGGTGTGCGCCTGCTCGATGCGCGACTTGTCCGGCACCACCACTACCAGCAGCTTCGCACCGGTGGCCTGCAACTGCTGCGACCAGTGCTGCATCAGGCGCACGCGATCGTTGAATACCTTGGCACCGGCACCCGGCTGCGGACGCAGGCCATCGCGGTAGAACAGCCAGTCCGGGCACCCCAGCGCCACCTGCTCGCCAAGATCGCCCAGCAGGCGATAGCGCACGGCGGCCCCCAGCAGGTCGCCCTGGGCCTGGATCGGCAGCCGCAGGGCCTGGTTGATCGCCTGCCCGGCTTCGCCATCTGCCCAGCGCGAGGGCAGCAGTTTTTCGGCCGGCAGCTTGGCGTTGGCCAGCATCCAGGCACCAGCGCAGACGCCGATCAGCAGCAATGCCGATACCACCACGGCGGTCAGCCGATGGGCACGCGGTGGGGCAGCAGGTGGCAGGGGCGCGGGCGCCCCGGGACGGGCATTCATCGGATCACTGCCCCAGCGCCTTGTGCAGGCGTGCCTTCCATTGTTCGGGGGTCATGATCGAGGCGTTGTCCCACTGGCCGCGTGCATCCGGGCCCTGCGGGTAGGACGGTTCGAACATCTGCCAGACCAGCACCTGTGGTTTGTTCTGCTTGAACCCGGGTGATTCCAGGTATTCCAGCAGCATCACCCAGTGGCCGACGTTGCCGGGCTTCCAGTTCACCGATACCGGGCGGTCGATCAGGTTGGACAGCTTCTGCGGGAAACCGAAATACGGCTGCACCATGCTGTGGCCGGTCACGTGCACCGGCGCCGGTGCATCATCCAGCAGCGACTGCTGTTCGGCCTGACGGCGCACGGTGAAGGTATCGCGGCCGATCGCCCTGCGCTGTTCATCGGTAAGGAACAGCTCGGCCAGATCGCCGAAGCGGCGTTCCTTGATCTCGCTGCCCAGCGGCATGCCGCTGCCGGCCTGCCCGGCAAGGGTCGGCACCTGCTCTTTCACCTTCGCGGCGACGGCAGCGGCCACTGCGTCGGCGGCGGGCTGGGTCCAGTGCTGGTCGCTGCGATAGAACACCTCCTGGCCGCCCTGCTTGACCTGCCGCATCGCCTGCAACGCATCGACAGCCGGCACGTGCGCATTGACCAACCCCTCCAGTTCCAACGCATAGCGACCACGCACCGCATCGCCCAGCCGCTTGCCATCGGGCAGCTTGTCTTCATAGAACAAGGCCTTGTCCGGCAGCACCAGCACCTGCAGCTTGACCCCGGCGGCGGCCAGCGTGCGCTGCGCCTCGGCGATCAGCGCCGTGTTGCGGGCGACGGCGGCACTATCTACGTCGGTCAGGCTGCCCCAGGCCGGGAACAGCCAGCCATCCTTGCCGGTCAGCACGATGGACGAGTCCTGGTTGGCCGCGGCAACGGGCGCGGCAGGTGCCTGCGCCTGCAGGGGACCGGCAGCGGCCAGCGCGCACACGGCGGCCAGCAGCAGCAAGCGCGGTCTACGTGCGGACGGTACGCGGAGCGTTGCAGAGAAAACTGATTTCATCGGCAGATCCTTCATGCAGCATCAGTAGTAAAGGGTGGCAGTGGCGAACAGTCCCTTGGCCCGCTGGGTATCGCCGCCGCCGATGGCGAAGCGGTAGGACACCGACAGGTCCAGGTAGGAGCGCGCCGCGTTGTAGTGATCTTCGCGGAACCAGTAACGGACGCCGACGCCAGGACCGGCCCCGAGCGACCAGCTGCGCTGGGTGTCGGACAGGTTGAACGACTGCGGCCCGATGCCGGGATAGTCGATGCCGCGCACCCGCGAGCGCTGATCCTGCCAGTCCGCACCCAGCACCAGGTACGGGGTGACCAGCCAACGGGTCTGGTCGGCACCGAAGCGATAGTTGCGCCCGGCGCGAAGTTCGGCTGCGGCAAAGGCCTGCTGGCGACGCAGGCGACCGTTGGATTCGCTTACGCGCTGGGACGGGGCGCCGTTGGCATCGAGCGCATCGACGGTGAAGTGGGCGCGGTTGTCATCCCAGCTCAGGCCGGCCTGGGCATAGCCACTGACCGTCCACCACTGGCTGACGTCGGTGCGCACGCCGGTGCCGTTGTAGAACCCGTAGGTGGCGTAGGTCATCCAGCCACCGGCGCTGTCGTTGAGCCGGTAACGGGCCAGCAGGTTGGCCTGCAGCGGGCGTTCGGATTCGATCTGGATCTGGCAGCGCATGGCGGCGGAGTCGGCATAGATGCCGCCGCGCCGGGTCGCGCTGCCGAGGAACTGGCGGCGTTCCAGGCCGACGCTGAGGCCGGTCTGGCCGAAGGCATAGCGCACGCCGAACGAACCGACGGTGGACGGCCAGCCGGTGATCGAACGCGAACGGCTGAGGCGCTCGGCACGTTCACGGTTGTCCGGCGTCGCCTGCCCGGTGCAGGGGTCGGTGAACAGCAACGATTCGAACGTACCGCCTTCGTCGTACAAGGTATTGGCGATGCGCGCGTAGGCTTCCAGCGTGCCGTGCTGGTTGTTGGTGGCCTGCGGCCGCCAGAAGGCTTCCAGGGTGCTGAACACCGAAGCGCCGGGCGTGCTGATCGATGCCCCGCCCAGGTTGGTGGCCGCCTGGCGCGCCCCACGGTAGCCGGCCGAGGCGGTCACGCCCCAGTCGCGCGAGTAGCCGGCGATGGCACTGCGCGTGTTGTAGCGCTGCGCCCTGTCCAGTGGCAGCTGGCCGGCGTCGGCAGCGTCGATCGCGCCGCGCAGCAGGGTCACGGCCTGGCGGTGATCGCCGCTGGCGGCACTGGCATAGGCCTGGTCCATAATCACCGTCTTGGGCGCCTTGCCGGTGGCCTCGGCGGCTCGGAAGTCAGCCAGCGCCAGCGCCGGTTCGCGCGCCGCCTGATTGAGGTAGCCACGCTGCATCAGCAGGCCCGCATCATCGGGGTGGGTGGCCAGCGCGCTGTCCAGGCGCTGGCGCGCCTCGCCCTGCTGGCTGCGGTTGCCGGCGGCCAGGGCCGTGGTCAGCAGCCCTTGCAAGGTCGCACTGTCCGGAGTTTCCTGCACGGCCTGGCGCGCTTCGCTGATGGCCTGCTGGTAATCCTGCCGGCCATAGGCCGCATAGGCGCGCTGTGCCGGGCCGCCTTCGCCCTGCAGATCGGCGGGCATCAGTTCGCACTGGGTACCGTAAGGCGTATCGCGGCACTGCTGGAACGGCGCCGGATAGGACTGCAGCGTCAGGGTCTGGCCGGCGCGTGCGCCACGGATCGCCTTTTCGCGCTGGGTCACCGCCTCGCGGATGCCCTGCCGTGAGGACGCGTCTACGTCGTCCAGGGGATCGGCCTGCAGCGGCGCCAGCAGCGCGGTGGCACGGTTGCGATCACCGGCAGCCACCGCAGCGTCCACCGCCAGCAGGCGCACGTTTCGGCGCTGCTGGTCATCGAGCCAGTCCTGCTGCAGGGCCGCGTCGAAATCGGCGTTGGCCTGGGCAGTGTTGCCCTGGCGCTGGCGCAGATAGGCCCGCATCACCAGGGCGACGGTATCGTCGGCATCGTTGTCCAGGGCCTGGTCTGCGGTGCGCTCGGCTTCTGCCAGCTGCCCATCGAGCAACTGCGTGGTCATCAGCAGCAGGCGGTGCGAGGCGACGTCGGGCGCACGTGCCACCGCTTCGCGGGCGAACCCGACGGCGGCCCGGAAATCCTGCGATATCAGCGCCTGGTAGCCTTCCTGTGCCGGTTTCACTGCACGCTGACGGCCCAATGCCACGCGCTTGGCGCGTAGATCTGCCACATTCGGTGCGCCCAGCTGCAGTGCGGTAGCCGCCGCAGCGTCGGCCTGCTCCAACTGCTGCTGCGCTTCCAGCGAGGCGACCCACAGCATCGCCCATGCACCCTGCTGCGGCTGCTGACGGAAGGCCTGTTCGGCCTTGCTGGCGGCCACCGCCATCTGGTCGTTGTTGTAGGCGGTATAGGCTTCGGTCGCGATGGCGAATGCCTGCTGGTAAGCGCGCTCAGCCGGCGTCTGTCGTGCCGCCGGCACGGCGCGGGTACCACCGCCGCTGGCAGCAGCGGCCGCCGGCGCGGTGGCCAGCCCCGGCAATGCCGGATCCTTCAGCCCCGCATCCAGCGCACGCCGCGCCTGCTGGCGTGCCTCATCACTGCGACCGAGCTTCTGCAGCGAATAGATCTGCAGCAACCGCAGGCGCACCACATCCGGGCGCAGCCGCGATGCTTCGCCGGCCTGTCGCAGGGCCGTGCTGTAATCGCCACGCTCGTAGGCGGCGAACGCCTGCTCGGCCATGCGGTAGGCGGGCCCGGACAGCGGCAATGGCACGTCGGCCTGCGCGTATGCCGGGGCAGCGGCCGCCAGGGCAACGGCGATGACGGTGGACAGCAGCGAGGTCTTCATACCGTTGCAACTCCGGGAGGCGGCGACTGCAGCATCGCCGCGCGGCGGCGTTGTTCTTCCATCGCCTGGGCGATGGCGTCTTCGGTGGCGATGCCCCGCTTGACCAGGTAGTCGCCGATGCGTCCATCACGCTGGGGCTTGTACTCATCCAGTGCGATCTCGAAATGTGCATGGTCGATCAGGCGCATTTCCACCAGCAGGTCGCCCAGCAACGGCACGGTATCGATGCGCCAAAGCTCGGCGCCACTGATCATGCGCAGGCCGGCGTTGATCTCGCTTTCGCGGGCAATGCTCTGCTCGACCTGGGCGTTGCCGGTTTCCTGCTTCAACAGGTCCAGTGCGGCCTCCGACAGTGGATTGGCCACGGCCAGCCGCAGGGTACCTTCCTGCAGGGGCGGCAACGGCAGCATGCGCCACTGCACGCAGGCGTCGACGCTGACCGGGAACCCGCCCCGGCCCAGATAATCGACGTCGATCACCGCACGCTGCAGGTCGCCCTGGAAGGCAATCGCCTCGGCCAGCGTTTCATCATCCAGCCAGCCCTGCGACAACAGGATCCGGCCCAGAGGCTGCTGGCGTCCCCCCTGCTGTTGCTGCAGCGCTTGTTCCAGCCGCTCGGGCTCGACGGCCTGCCAGGTGGTCAGCAGTTCACCCAGGCGCTTGCGGGTCTGCACCAGTGCTGCGGCATCGGGGAAATCATGCATGGTCTTGTCCCAGACCATGCGCTTGCCGAAAAACAGATAGGCCAGGAACATCCGCCACGCGCGTGCGGTGGCCATGAAGTTGACCATGTTGCCGACCACCATGCGTGGGATCGACATCAACGCGTGTTCCCATCCATACAGCCGGTTGACGAAGTAGAAGCGCTGCACCACGCGCGTGGCCAGGGCAGCGGTGGTCAGCAGCGCGACGTTCATCTGCCAGCTGCCCGCCTGGAACACGCTGGGGTACTGCAGGTTCCACACACCGGTCATCTTCAGCAGCCAGAACAGCAGCAGCTGCAGGAAGATCAGGTAGGCGATGATGCTGACAAAGGAGGTGATGATGCCCTTGCGATCGCGCGCCAGCAGGTACTTGGTCGCCAGCGAGCCGCGCCAGCCCAGCGTTTCCCAGCTCTGCAGGCCGATACCCAGTACCCAGCGCGCCTTCTGCCGGTAGGACGCACGGAAGTTGTCGGGAAAGTACTCGCGTACGCACAGCGCCATCTGCTGGGTGCGCTCACGCACTGGCCCCCAGCCGAACCAGGACGGTCGCCGCACCAGGAACTGCACCGGGAAGCGGGCGAAGATCGAGTGCATTCCCATCGTCGCCAACCGTGCGCCGACGTCATAGTCTTCGGTCAGGCTGTCTGTATTGAACGGCTGGTTGCCGGTGGCCTCGCTCAGCGCCAGCAGCGCACGTCGCGAGAAACAGGTGCCCACGCCCGCCGACGGCACCATGCCGGACACGCTCTCGCGGACCACCAGGTCCTTGGCATGCCATTCGGCGAACTCATCCATGTACACGCCCGCCACCAGTTCGTACCACTCGCGGTCCAGCGAGGTCACCGGCAACTGGATCATGTCCTTGCGTGGCAGCAGGTAGTTGAAGAAACGCAGTTCCATCGGGTGCAGCACGTCTTCACTGTCGTGCAGGATGACGCCGGCGAACTCCATGTCGTGGCGCTTTTCGTAGTCGAAGATCGACAGGATCAACCAGTTCAGGCAATCGGCCTTGCTGGTGGGGCCGTCATGCGGCACTTCCACGCGGCGCAGACGCTTGTAGCGCCGGCGCATGCGCTCGACTTCGTCGATGGTCTGCTGGTCGTTGGGATAGGTCCCGACGAATACGATGTACTCGCGATAGTCGAGCACATCGATCATGTTCTCCACCATCTGCGCGATGACGTCGTATTCCATCCACGCCGGCACCATGATCGCCAGCGGCTGTTCCGGCCGCTGCAGCAGGTCCTGCTGGGTCAGCGGCTTGTACTCACGGCGCTTCTTGACCGTCAGCGTGCGCCAGCTTTCGCGGACCCAGTACCAGACGTCGATGAACAGGTCATCGAGGCTGGAAATCAGGATCAGCACGGCCACCGCCGCTGCCACTGTCTCCAGGGCAGCGTAGTAGTTGGCCAGCTGGATGTTCCAGAACAGACCGTCCACGTCCGGTCAATGCCCGACGTTGGCAGACTTGCGGCGACGGCGGACCTGGGTAATGCGGGCAGCGGCCAGTGCGAACACCACCACGCCGACCAGCAGCAGCAGCCACACCATGTGCTGTTCCCACTTCGACTGCGGATTGCCTTCCTGGGCGATCCGCGAACCATAGGGGTCCTGGCTGTCGAAATCGCGCACGACGTCGCTGCCATCGATCACCGCCAGGTCACCCCGCAGCAACCGGAACGGCGCAGCCAGCACCGGTCCCTCGGTGCCCAGGTCGCTGTACAGCACACCGATCTGCCCGCCTGCCGAGGCGACCTGCACGGCGGCCGCCCGCTGCAGGCCGCTCAGATCGAGCAGCGGCTGCGGCTTGCCGGCAATCACCAGCTGGCCATTCTTCAGGCCCGCCAAGGAGACACCGGACGGCGCCAGGGCGAAGGCCAGGTAAGGCCTGGTCGGACTGATCGCCGCGCCCGCATCCACTACCTTGAGGCTGGCCGCTTCCGGCGATGCCCCCACCGCGCTGGCAATGGCGATGACCTTGGCCAGCGAGGCCGGTGCATCCTGCAGCCAGGTAGCCGGCACGAACACTTCATTGGCATGCGCCAACTGGCTGGCCGCGCCGATGAAGTCTGCGCCAAGCGTGCGCTTGGCCAGCTTCAGGTGGCTGCTGGGCAGGATCGACACCGGGAACGCGGTGGCGGGATCATGGCAGTAAGGCCGCGCCGGCTGGCGCAGGAAGCTGACCCGCACTTCATTGCGGGCCGACAGCGCGTAGGTGGGTACCTTGGCAACCAGCCGCTGCGGTTTGCCATCGGCCGACAGCACCTTGGCCCCCAGCAGGTAGTCGTTGAAGTAGATCGTCGCAACCGCGCCCTGCCCGGCCGCATTGGGCGCAGCCGATACATCCAGCACCACTTCTTCCGGCAACCGGCCATCGGCCGACAATGCACCCAGTTCAAAGGTGGCGCTGCGATCGCCACGAGTGACGATGTCCTGCGTACCGGCGATGTTGCCCAGCCGGCTCAGCAGTACGCGATCCCCTTCCATCGCGGGTGCGACCGCCTGCGTGACCTGCAGTGAACGCCCCAGTGCATAGTTGCGCCACTGCTCGGACAGCAAGCCTGCCACCTTGCCCCCGGCCGCGGGGTCGACCACCAGGGTCGGCCGTCCGGCAACAGTGGTCACGCTCACCGAGGCATTGGCCACCGGCTTTTCCAATGCCGCCATGTCGGCCGCCCGCCAGGTGCTGAATGCACTGGCGGCATCGGCGCCGCTGGCCCCGACCTGCGCGGCCAGCGCATCCAGTGCAGCGCGTACGCCATTGCGCAGCGCATCGCTGCCGATCATCACATCGGCGGCGAGCGGGCCGCTGTCACGCAGCGACAACAGCGCGCCGACTTCGGCCAGATCCTTGATCGCGTGCGCGCGCTCACCGGCCGCCAGCGCCGCATAGGCAGGCACGCCCTGCAGGCTGGCGGGAATGTTGATGCCGGTCAGGTCCACGCTGTCACCGACCTTGGGCAGCGCGACCACGTCAACCTGCTTGCCTCCGGTCTGCAATGCTGCACCGATGCGCCACGCCGCATCGTAGGTCGATGCCTGCAGCGCCTTGCCCTCCACCAGCAGGCGCACGCGCGGCGGCAGTGCGCCCCAGGCCTTGGCCACGGTGTCCACCGCACGTCCATCGAAGCGATAGCTGAAGCGCGAATCCGGCGACAGCCGCAGCACGTTGGCTGGCGCGCTCTGGTCCGCGCAGCGGTAGTCGGAAACGATCGACCACCAGCCCACGCCGACGCGGACGAAGCCGTTCTCACGGGGCTCGCCGTCAATGGCCAGCAGCTGGCTGGCGTCGCCCTGCGCATCGGTGATCGAACGGGCCGCCATCGGATCGCCATCGACCGACCATAGCCCGGACGTGCGCCCGGTATGGCCACGCACATAGCGGCCATCGAGCTGCAGCTGCGCATCGCGGGTCGGCACGCCCACAGGTACGGGCAGGTAGACCTCGCGCTGGCTCTCCTGCCCGCTGAGCACCAGCGGCTGGCGGAAGCCAAGCTGGCGCAGCGTCATCTGCCGGCTTACCGTGCTGTCCCCGGTCCATTCGGTGAACTGGCCGGCAGCGCTGTCGGCAGCGCCAGCGGCAGCGGAGCTCGCCAGGGCCAGCACGGAGGAAACAACGAGGAAGCTACGTCGGCCGGTCTGGGTCATGGCGTCACTTCTTGTAGAGGGGTGGGAACAGGGCCGGCACTGCGGTGGCCGGTAGCAAATTCGGGCAGTGGATGTCCGCGCAGGGCCGCGACGATGCGCGCACTGGCTCGGCCATCACCGTAAGGACTGGCGTCGGGGTCGAAACGGGTTGCATGTGATGGTTGTTGCAACGCGGCGTTGACGGCATCGACGATCCGCGTCGGCGCCGTGCCGACCAGCTTCACCACCCCGGCATCGACCGCCTCCGGGCGCTCGGTTACATCGCGCATCACCAGCACCGGCTTGCCCAGCGCTGGCGCTTCTTCCTGCACACCGCCGGAGTCGGTAAGGATCACGTCGGCGCGTTGCATCAGGCGCACGAAGCTCAGGTAATCCTGCGGCGGCACGAGGTGCACGTTGCCCAGATGGCCCAGCTCGGCATTCACCGGGCCCTGCACGTTGGGGTTGAGGTGCACCGGATAGAGCACCTGCAGGTCTTCGCGCTGGGCCAGCTCGGCCAGTGCGCGGCAGATGTCCAGGAAGCCCTGGCCGAAGCTCTCGCGGCGATGGCCGGTGACCAGCAGCAGGCGACGCTCGGGATCAAGCATCTGGAAGGGCGCATCGGCGCGGGCGCGCAGTGCCGGGTCGCGATCGAGCTGCTGTACGGTCTGCTGCAGGGCGTCGATGACGGTGTTTCCGGTCACCAGGATCCGGCCGCCGAGGTGTTCGCGTTCCAGGTTGGCGCGGGAACTTGGTGTGGGGGCAAACAGGAAATCAGAGACGACATCGATGACGCGGCGATTCATCTCTTCCGGCCACGGCCGGGTGATGTCGCCGGTACGCAGGCCCGCTTCGACGTGTCCCACCGGAATGCGGTGATGGAAGGCAGCGACTGCAGCGGTCATCGCCGTGGTGGTATCACCGTGGACCAGCACGCGATCGGGTCGCACCTGCGCATACAACGCATCCAGGCGCTCGAACAGCTTGGCGCACAGGCCGTTGAGGGTCTGGTTGGGAACCATCACATCAAGATCGTGATCGGCGGTGATCTCGAACAGCGACATCACCTGGTCCAGCATCGCCCGATGCTGGCCTGTGGTGCAGACGATGGATTCGATATCCGGCGCCTCACCCAGCGCCTTTACCAGCGGCCCCATCTTGATTGCTTCAGGACGGGTACCGAAAACAGAAAGAACCTTCACCGCAGAACTCCCTCAAGACCTGCAAACATCCTGTACGCGGATCGTAAGCGATCTCGTGAAGTTCGGCCACGTAAATGTGATACGCATCACAAAGACGCGTAGCAAGCCGGATGAAGCAACTGACGCAAAGCGTCACTATGTGACGCTAGGGCCCGTTTCAGGAGGCAGTTCGAACACTTGCCGCAGGTAGGACAGGTAGCCCGGGTCATCGCACATGCTCTTGCCCGGCGAGTCACTGAGCTTGGCCACCGGCTGGCCGTTGCAGCGGACCATCTTGATGACGATGTTCAGCGGGGTCGGCCCCAGATCGTTGGTCAGGTGGGTGCCCACGCCGAACGCCACCTGGCAGCGGCCACGGAAGTAGTCGTACAGGCGCATCACCTTGGTGATGTCGAGCCCATCGCTGAACACCAGCACCTTGCTGCGCGGGTCGACGCGGCGCAGCTGGAAGTGGGCCAGCATGCGGTCGCCCCAGTCGAACGGGTCGCCGGAATCATGGCGCACGCCGTCGAACAGCTTGCAGAAATACATGTCGAAGTCGCGCAGGAACGCATCCAGCCCGACCACGTCGGACAGGGCGATGCCAAGGTCGCCGCGGTACTCGCGCGCCCACGACTCCAGCGCCGCCACCTGCGAATCGCGCAGGCGCGGGCCCAGTGCCTGGAACGCCTGCAGGTACTCGTGGGCCATGGTGCCGTGCGGCGTCATGCCGTACAGGCGCGCGAAGTGCACGTTGCTGGTGCCGACCAGCTGCGGGCCCAGCGCATCGCGCAGCAGCGGCAGCAGGCGGGCATGCCAATCGCGCGAGTAGCGGCGGCGGCTGCCATAGTCGGCGATGCGGCACTGCTCGAAACCAGGGGTATCGCGCAGCAGCGCCGCCTTGGCCTGCAGGCGGCGTTCGCCTTCGGCGAAATCCGCCGTGGTGGTGTTGCGGAACCAGACTTCGTTGATGATCGCCAGCAGCGGCACTTCGAACAGGATCGTGTGCAGCCACGGACCGGTGATGTCCAGCTCGATCTCGCCGGGCACCGTCTTCGACGCGCGCAGCTGGATGTATTTGCGGTCCAGGTGGAACAGGCCGAGGAAGTCGGCGAAATCGGGCTTCACAAAGCGCAGGCCACGCATGTAATCCAGCTCTTCATTGCTGAAGCGCAGGCTGCACAGGTGGTCGATCTCCTCATCGATCTGGTCGATGTAGCGGGCCAGCTCGATACCGGGGGTGCGGCATTTGAAACGGTATTGAACCTGCGCGCCGGGGTGCTGGTGCAGCACCGCCTGCATCATGGTGAACTTGTACAGGTCGGTGTCGAGCAGGGACTGGATGATAGGCATGGGGGAATTATGCGCCCGTTCGGGTGAACCGGGGTCCGTGCTGGAGGTGGCGCCCTCACGCGCTCTGCAGTCGATCCACGCCATGCGTGGATGATCCTGTGGCAGCGCGCTACAGCGACCTGCGCAGCAACCTCGGCACCTGCACCAGTGCATGGGCCCAGATCGCCCCCCACACCGCCACCCGCACCGGCAACGACCGCTGCGGCGCTTCGAACTTGCTGAAATAGCGCCATAGCCCGCGATGCTTGTGCCATTCAACGAAGAACGGGCGCGAGCGGCTGGACACCCCGCGCACGTGGGTCACCTGCAGGTCGTTGGCGATGGCAACCACGCCACCGGCCTCACGCACGCGGCGGCACAGGTCGAGGTCTTCGGCGTGCAGCCGGTAGCCGGCATCCCAGCCGCCGATGCGATCAAACAGGGCGCGGGGCATCAGCAGCAGCGCACCGGACAACGCCGGCACCTGCTGCAACGGCTGCGCCGGGTCGCGGGCAATGGCCAACCGCGCGCCACGACCGGGCGAGCGCAGCATGGCAAGGAAGTCCGGATCACGGCGCCGTACCGCTTCATCGGCCTGGCCCTGCTCGTCCACCTGCTCCACCCCCAGCAGACTGTCGCCCACCGCACCGGCGCGGTCTCGCAGTGCGGAGAGCGTATCGACTTCGACCATCAGGTCGGGGTTGATGAAGGCCAGCCACGGGCTGCGTGAATCGGCAACGCCCTGGTTGTTGGCTGCGGCAAAACCGGGGTTGTCCGGGTTGGCGATGAAACGTACACGCGGATCATGGCTGGCGTGGCGCTGCACGACTTCCAGGGTGTCATCCAGCGATCCATTGTCGACCACCCGGATCTCGGCCACGTCCTGCGCCTGGCGCAGCCGCGACAGGCACGCATCGATGGTGCTGCCGCTCTGGTAGGTGACGACGATGGCGGCAATGGCGGAATTCAAACAGGCGGCTCCAACGGTGATGGCGGGACGAACAGGTCGCCCTGCCCGCGCGGCATTATCGCCTGCTGCAGGCCGTGCTGCAGGTCCTGGCGCAGCGTGTGCAGCGGGTCGTGCATCAGGAAGTCAGCCAGCCGCGGTACCCAGCCCGGCCAGCGCGCGGCCAGTGCTTCCAGATCGCCGTCGCGGCTGGGTGCTTCACTGGCACGGCTGACGAAGGCGTTTTCGCACAACACGTTGCGCCAACCGAGACCAGCCATGCGCAGGCTCAGATCGACCAGCGCCGCGTTCCAGCCCAGGTAGCTTTCTGTATCCAGGCCACCAGCGCGCCGCCGTGCATTGGCGCGCACCAGCACGGCGTGGGTGACCGCCGAAGGGAGTTCAGGATGCAGGCTCGGCAGTGCGGCGCAGACATGTGCCAACAGCGCCGGGTCGCCCGGTTCGGGGTTGAGCTCGCCCAAGCGCGGCCACGCCGCGGTTTCGCCCACGTTGCACCACGGCGTGGCCGTGGCAATGGCCGCGTCGCGTGCAAACGTGGCCTGCAGCTGCTGCAGCCATCCCGGTGCGGGCACGCTGTCCGGGGCCAGCACCGCCACGTCCAGGCCATCGCAGGCACGCAGCATTTCGTCCAGGTGGGCAACCTCGCCCAGCGGCCGCGCGCGGCGGGTGTATTCGGCCTGCAACGGCGTATGTGCCAGCCAGTGTTCGACCACCGCCTGTGCACGTGGCCCGGCCTGTGCGTCATCGGCCAGCCAGATCGATGTTCCCGCTGCGGTACCGACATCAAGCGCGGCCAGGCAGCGGTCAAGTACCGCGTCGTCCACGCCCAGCGGCAACAACACGATCGCCCCCATCCCGCCTCCGTGGTTGTCGGTGGCCACAGCGTAGCATCGGGTGGGTGTCGGCCGGGTTGCACCCGGCACCCGCAGAGGCCGCAGCAACGGCAACGGCAACAGCAAAAGCTGGCTTCCTGGGAATGGCGGGGTGGGGGGGGCGGGGGGGGGGGGGGGGGGAGGCCCCCCCGGGGGCCGGGCCCGGGGCCCCCCCCCCACGCGCCCCCCCCCCGCCCCCC
>NZ_JFYS01000044.1:0-185618 GCF_000632045.1 Stenotrophomonas sp. RIT309 | reverse complement strand
ACAGCAACTGGCAGCCGCCAGCGGCTGGGCCGGGCCCCGGAGGGGGACTTGCAGCGTCCCCTGCATGGCCCACCCGCCCGGCCAAGCGCGGCTTTTGCTTGTGAGCCTGACCGCCACGAGGGGCTCCGCCGTTGGCCGGACACCCCGCGACAAACCAGCACACGTGCGCAATCCCATCGAACGTCGGACAATGGAGTCCTTGGCGGCCCGCCACGCCGCCCCTCCCGCTTTCCGCTGCAAGGAACTCCCCCATGGCCGCCCGCAAGTCCTCCTCCCCCCTGATCGAAGTCACCGCCCGCCGCGGCCAGCCGCTGGGCATGGCACCGGCCACCTTCCTGCGTGACTTCTGGCAGAAACGCCCGCTGCTGATCCGCAATGCCTTCCCGGATTTCCAGACCCCGGTACAGCCGGAAGACCTGGCCGGCCTGGCCTGCGAAGAGGGCGTGCTGGCCCGCCTGATCGAGCACGACAAGGCCCAGGACGGCTGGCGCGTGCGCAGCGGCCCGTTCCAGGAAGACATCTTCCCCGCCCTGCCCGACCACGACTGGACCCTGCTGGTGCAGGACGTGGACAAATGGGACAAGGACGTGCGCGCCCTGATCGAACACTTCAGCTTCCTGCCGCGCTGGCGCATGGACGATGTGATGATCAGCTTCGCCGCTACCGGTGGCTCGGTCGGTGCCCATGTCGACCAGTACGACGTGTTCCTGCTGCAGGCCCACGGCCACCGCCGCTGGCAGATCGATGCCAGTGAATCGATCAAGGGCAAGCGCCCGCCGCTGGGCTTCCGCCCCGACGTGGAACTGAAGCTGCTGGAAGTGTTCAAGCCGACCCATGACTGGGTGCTGGCGCCGGGCGACATGCTGTACCTGCCGCCGAACGTGCCGCATCACGGCGTTGCCGAAGACCCGTGCCTGACGTTCTCGTTCGGCATGCGCGCACCGTCTTCGGCCGAGCTGATCAGTGACTATCTGGACACGTTGATCGCCGACGCCGACGAGAACATCCGCTACCAGGACGCCGACCTGAAGGCACCGGCCGACCCGAACGAGATCGACACCGTGGCGATGGCGCGGGTGATCACCGCGCTCAACGCCATCCGCATGAACGATCCGGACAAGCTGGGTGACTGGTTCGGCCGCTTCATCACCACCTACCGCGCCGCCGGCGAAGTGATGGCCCATCAGCCCGCGCCGCCGCAGGAAGAAGTGCTGGAGGCCCTGCAGTCGGGCCTGCTGCTGCAGCGTCACCCGTGGGCGCGCCTGGCCTGGCGCCGGGCCAAGCGCGGTGCCAGCCTGTATGTCAGTGGCCAGGACTTCGCCCTGCCGGTCAAGGACGCGCAGCGCCTGGCAGGTGCCGAGCAGCTCGACGCCGCCGCCTACCGCGGTCTGTCCGACAAGGGCCGTGCGGTGGTCCAGCAGTTGCTGGTCGGCGGCGTGTTCCAGCTGATCGATCCGAACGAGGTGTACGCCGACGAGGAGGAAGAGGTGCTGGGTGAAGTGATCGAGGGCCACGAGCAGGTCGAGGTGATCGAGGCTGACTCGATGTCCGATGACGTCCATCTGGTGACCGTGCACGACGACGGTATTGAAGTGATCGTCAACTTCGATGACCACGACGAAGACGACAGCGACGCCGGCCGCGGCTGAGCCATGAGCCCGCTGCGGGTCCAGCAGGTCAGTCACGCCGAGGCCCACGTCGCCATCCACGACGTGCGCCAGCGGGTGTTCGTGCAGGAACAGGGCATCGACGCCGCCCTGGAGCGCGATGCCCTGGACCCGGTCTGTGCCCACGTGCTGGCGCTGGATGCCGACGGGCATCCGGTCGGCACCGGGCGGCTGGCGCCGGATGGCCGCATCGGCCGCATGGCGGTGCTGGCGGCGTATCGCGGCCACGGCATTGGCGAGGCCCTGCTTGAGGCACTGGTGCAGGCCGGGCGCCAGCTCGGCCTGGCCGAGCTGCACCTGCATGCGCAGCTGCCGGCACGCGACTTCTACGCCCGCCAGGGGTTCCTTCCGGAAGGCCCCGAATTCGAAGAAGCCGGCATTGGCCACCAGCAGATGCGGCGCCGCCTGCAGGCCGTTTCCGCCATCGACAGCCGCGCTGAAGCGGTGGCGATCACCACGGCGATCATCCACCGCGCCCGCCGTCGATTGTGGCTGCACAGCCGGCAGCTGGACCCCGGCCTGCTGGATGCGCCACCGGTACAGGCGGCCCTGCGCCGCTTCGTCACCGCCCGCCACGACAAGCAGCTGCGGGTGATCGTGCATGACGCCGCAGCCATCGCCAGTGCCGGTGCGCCGCTGCTGGCGCTGTTCCAGCGCCTTCCCAGTGTGATCCAGTTCCGCGAGGTCGCCGATCCGATCGATCGCGCCCTGGCCTCGGCCTGCCTGCTCAACGATGCAGGCGACTTCTACTTTCGTCTCATCGGCCATCGCCTCGACGGCGAATCGGCAATCGCGCTGCCAGCACGTTCGCAGCCGTTCGAGCAGCAATTGCAGCGTGTCTGGGACCGTTCGCGCGAATGCAGCGAATTGCGCGCACTCGGCATCTGACCGCGACGGGGTGCGCTCAACCTGTCTGGGACCGACACCGGGGGACGCCCGATGCCCTCGTCGCTGCCCCTTCGTGTCCGGATGGGGGTACAATTTGGCCGTTTGAACGCGCCCGTGCATGGCTATTCATCTTCGTGCCGGGTCCTTCTGAAGCCATACCCCACAAAGCGAATCAGCACCCTCCATCGTGGACAATCAACTGAAGCAGTTTGCGCAATCTTCGCAACTCGCCGGCGGCAACGCCTCCTATGTCGAGGACCTGTACGAGCAGTACCTGGTCTCCCCGGATAGTGTCGATCCCAAATGGAAAACCTACTTCGACGGCTTCAAGGGCCGCGAAGCGGGCGACATTCCGCACTCGGCCGTCATTTCCCACATCGCGGACGCGGCCAAGGATGCGCTGAAAGCAGGCACCGGCACCGGTGCAGGCGATGAGCGCGAGCGCAATGTCGGTCGTCTGATCACCGCCTACCGTTCGCGTGGTCATCTGGACGCCCGCCTGGACCCGCTGGGCCTGGCCTCTCCGGTCAACACCCCGGACCTCGGCCTGCCCTTCCACAACCTGTCCGATGCTGACCTCAACAGCGAGTTCAGCACCGGCGGCGTGGGTGGCCAGCCGCGCATGAAGCTGCGTGACCTCCTGGCGCGCCTGAAGGCGACCTACACCGGTTCGATCGGTGCGGAGTTCATGCACATCTCCGAGGTCGAGCAGCGCCAGTGGATCTACAAGAAGCTGGAACTGGCCGGTGGCAACTACCAGCTGGACGCTGACACCCAGCGCCGCACGCTGGAGCGCCTGACCGCCGCCGAAGGCCTCGAGCGCTACCTGCACACCAAGTACGTCGGCCAGAAGCGCTTCTCGCTGGAAGGCGGCGACTCGCTGATCCCGATGATGGACACCATCATCCGCAGCGCCGGCAAGGATGGCGTCAAGGACGTGGTGATCGGCATGGCCCACCGCGGCCGACTGAACGTGCTGGTCAACACCCTCGGCAAGAACCCGCGCAAGCTGTTCGACGAATTCGAAGGCAAGTTCGAGCACGACGAGCACGCTTCGGCCGGCGATGTGAAGTACCACATGGGCTTCTCCGCCGACGTGGCCACCGAGGGTGGCCCGGTGCATCTGGCCCTGGCGTTCAACCCGTCGCACCTGGAAATCGCCGACCCGGTGGTTGCCGGCTCGGTGCGTTCGCGCCAGGAACGCCGCAAGGACACCGCGCGCAAGCAGGTGATGCCGATCCTGATCCACGGCGACGCGGCCTTCTCCGGCCAGGGCGTGGTCATGGAGCTGTTCCAGATGTCGCAGGCCCGCGGCTTCGCCGTTGGCGGCACCGTGCACATCGTGGTCAACAACCAGGTCGGCTTCACCACCTCCAATCCGCAGGACACGCGCTCCACGCGCTATGCCACCGACGTGGCGAAGATGATTGCCGCCCCGGTGCTGCACGTGAACGGCGATGATCCGGAAGCGGTGGTGTTCGCCGCGCAGCTGGCGTTCGAGTTCCGCCAGAAGTTCGCCAAGGACGTGGTCATCGACCTGATGTGCTACCGCCGTTGGGGCCACAACGAGGCCGACGAGCCGGCGATCACCCAGCCGCTGATGTACCAGGTGATCCGCAAGCACGCCACCACCCGCGAGATGTACGCCGAGCAGCTGGAAAAGGCAGGCGTGATCGCCGCCGGCGCCGGCAAGGCGATGGTCGATGCGTACCGCGAGAAGCTCGATGCCGGTGAAGTGACCACCGAGCTGGCCAAGGTCGAAAAGACCCCGCCGACCAGCCCGCTGTTCGTTGATTGGCCGAAGCTGCTGGAAGGCAAGCTGTCCGATCCGGTGTCGACGAAGGTCGACAAGGACAAGCTGGTCGCGCTGGCCAAGCTGATCAACACCGTGCCCGAAGAAGTGCAGCTGCACTCGCGCGTGTCCAAGGTGTACGACGACCGCCGCAAGATGGCTGCCGGCGAGATCCCGGGCGACTGGGGCTTTGCCGAGAACCTGGCCTACGCCACCCTGCTGGATGAAGGCAGTGCGCTGCGCCTGGTCGGCCAGGACGTCGGCCGCGGCACGTTCACTCACCGCCACGCGATCCTGCACGACCAGAAGACCGACAACTACTACCTGCCGCTGCGGCAGCTGGTGGATTCGCCGGAGAAGGCCACCGTCATCGATTCGCTGCTCAGCGAAGAAGCAGTGATGGCCTACGAGTACGGTTTCTCGACCACCGATCCGAACACCCTGTGCATCTGGGAAGGCCAGTTCGGCGACTTCGCCAACGGCGCCCAGGTGGTGATCGATCAGTTCATCGCCGCCGGCGAAGCAAAGTGGGGCCGCATCTCCGGCCTGACCCTGCTGCTGCCGCATGGCTATGAAGGTCAGGGCCCGGAACACAGCTCGGCGCGCCTGGAGCGCTTCCTGCAGCTGTGCGCGCTGGAGAACATGCTGGTGGTGGTGCCGTCGACCCCGGCGCAGGCCTTCCACATGCTGCGTCGCCAGCAGCACCTGACCACCCGCAAGCCGCTGGTGGTGATGTCGCCCAAGTCGCTGCTGCGCCACAAGCTGGCCGTGTCGACCCTGGACGAGCTGGCCAATGGCGAGTTCCAGCACCTGATCGGCGATGCCAATGCAGATGCCAAGAAGGTCAAGCGCGTGGTGCTGTGCTCGGGCAAGGTCTACTACGACCTGCTGGAAGACCAGACCAAGCGTGGCCAGGACGACGTGGCGATCATCCGCGTGGAGCAGCTGTACCCGTTCCCGCGTGCGCTGCTGGCTGCCGAACTGAAGAAGTACGGCAAGGCCACCGACGTGGTGTGGACGCAGGAAGAACCGCAGAACCAGGGCGCGTGGTACCAGATCCGCCACCACCTGCAGTTCTGCCTGGCCGATGGCCAGAGCCTGCACTACGCCGGTCGCGCACGTTCGGCTTCGCCGGCTGCCGGTCACATGGCTGACCACGTCCGCGAACAGCAGCAGCTGGTCGCCGATGCACTGGTCAACCCGTTCAACGACTCGTTCGCTGAATAACTCTCCCCCTATTTAGAAGACAAACCAGGAAGCTCCCGCATGGCCACCGAAGTCAAAGCCCCGGTACTGCCCGAATCCGTCGCCGACGGCACCATCGCCACCTGGCACAAGAAGGTGGGCGACGCCGTCAAGCGCGACGAAAACCTGCTTGACCTGGAAACCGACAAGGTCGTCCTGGAAGTGCCGTCGCCGGTCGATGGCGTGATCAAGGAAATCAAGTTCAAGGAAGGCGACACCGTCACTTCCAGCCAGGTCGTGGCGATCATCGAAGAAGGCGCCGTGGCTGCTGCACCGGCCCCGGCTGCCGAAGAGAAGAAGGCTGAGGCCGCTCCGGCCGCTGCTGCTCCGGCCGCCGCCGCTGCCCCGGCCCCGGCTGCCAAGTCGGCTGCCGACGCGCTGCCGCCGGGCGCCCGCTTCACCGCCATCACCGAAGGCGTGAACCCGGCCGACGTCGACGGCACCGGCCGTCGTGGCGCCGTCACCAAGGAAGACATCGTCAACTTCGCCCGCAACGGCGGCGCCGGCAAGGCCGGTGGCGCACGTCCGGAAGAACGCGTGCCGATGACCCGCATCCGCAAGCGCATCGCCGAGCGCCTGATGGAGTCGAAGAACTCCACCGCCATGCTGACCACTTTCAACGAAGTCGACCTGTCCAAGGTGTCGGCGGCGCGCAAGGAACTGCAGGACGAGTTCGTCAAGGCGCACGGCATCAAGCTCGGCTTCATGAGCTTCTTCGTGAAGGCCGCCGCCAACGCGCTGCAGCGCTTCCCGCTGGTCAATGCCTCCATCGACGGCGACGACATCATCTATCACGGCTACTCGGACATCTCGATCGCCGTGTCGACCGAGAAGGGCCTGGTCACGCCGGTGCTGCGCAACGTCGAGCGCATGTCGTTCGCCGACATCGAAAAGACCATCGCCGACTACGCCAAGAAGGCCCGTGACGGCAAGCTGAGCCTGGAAGAACTGCAGGGCGGCACCTTCACCGTGACCAACGGCGGCACCTTCGGTTCGCTGCTGTCGACCCCGATCATCAACCCGCCGCAGAGCGCCATCCTCGGCATGCACGCCATCAAGGAGCGCCCGATCGCCCAGAACGGCCAGGTCGTGATCGCGCCGATGATGTACCTGGCGCTGTCCTACGATCACCGCATCATCGACGGCAAGGACTCGGTGCAGTTCCTGGTGGACATCAAGAACCAGCTGGAAAACCCGGGCCGCATGCTGTTCGGCCTGTAAGAGACCTCCCGCCCCTCCGCGCCTGCGCGGAGGGGTTCTGGTAATGCAACAAGGACTATTTCAATGGCTGAACAATTCGACGTCGTCGTCATCGGTGCCGGCCCGGCCGGTTACCACGCTGCCATCCGCGCGGCCCAGCTTGGCCTGAAGACCGCCTGCATCGACGCAGCGCTGGGCAAGGACGGCAAGCCGGCCCTGGGTGGCACCTGCCTGCGCGTGGGCTGCATCCCGTCCAAGGCGCTGCTGGATTCCTCGCGCCAGTTCTGGAACATGGGCCACATCTTTGGCGACCACGGCATCAGCTTCAAGGATGCCAAGATGGACGTCGAAGCGATGGTTGGCCGCAAGGACAAGATCGTCAAGCAGTTCACCGGCGGCATCGCCATGCTGTTCAAGGCCAACAAGGTCGCCGCCTATTACGGCTTCGGCGAACTGCAGCCGGGCAACGTGGTCAAGGTCACCCAGCATGACGGCTCGGTCGTCGAGCTGAAGGGCACCAACGTCATCATCGCCGCCGGCTCGGATTCGATCGAACTGCCGTTCGCCAAGTTCGACGGCGAGACCATCGTCGACAACGTCGGCGGCCTGGACTTCACCGAAGTGCCGGCGCGCCTGGCCGTGATCGGCGCCGGTGTGATCGGCCTGGAACTGGGCAGCGTGTGGAAGCGCCTGGGTTCGGAAGTGACCATCCTGGAAGCGCTGCCGGACTTCCTGGCTGCGGCCGATACCGAAGTGGCCAAGACCGCCGCCAAGGAATTCAAGAAGCAGGGCCTGGACATCCGCCTGGGTGCCAAGGTCTCCAAGGCCGAAGTGACCGGCAAGGGCAAGAAGAAGGAAGTCGCCCTGACCTACACCGACGCCGAAGGCGAGAAGTCGCTGGTGGTGGACAAGCTGCTGGTGGCCGTCGGCCGTCGCGCCGCCACCAAGGGCCTGCTGGCCGAAGGTACCGGCGTCAAGATCAACGAGCGTGGCCAGATCGAAGTCGACGCGCACTGCCACACCGGCGTCAATGGCGTCTGGGCGGTCGGTGACTGCGTGCGCGGCCCGATGCTGGCGCACAAGGGCTTCGAGGAAGGCATCGCGGTTGCCGAACTGATCGCCGGCCTGCCGGGCCACGTCAACTTCGACACCATTCCGTGGGTCATCTACACCGAGCCGGAGCTGGCCTGGGTCGGCAAGACCGAGCAGCAGCTGAAGGCCGAGGGCATCCCGTACAAGGCCGGCAGCTTCCCGTTCGCCGCCAACGGCCGTGCCGTGGCGATGATCGAGCCGGCAGGCTTCGTGAAGGTTCTGGCCCACGCCGAAACCGATCGCATCCTGGGCATGCACCTGGTCGGCGCCAACGTGTCCGAGCTGGTGCACGAAGGCGTGCTGACCATGGAGTTCAGCGGTTCGGCCGACGACCTGGCGCGGATCTGCCACGCTCACCCGTCGCTGTCGGAAGTGGTGCACGACGCGGCGATGGCCGTGAGCAAGCGCGCGATCCACAAGGCGAACTGAGCCATCGGGTAGTGCCGGCCACTGGCCAGCGTTGCTGGATACGAAAAACCCCGCCTCGGCGGGGTTTTTTGTTGGCCGCTTGACCGCCCGCCTGCAACCCGGCCCAATGCAACCGGCCAGGACATGCTGTGGCCGCCGCCGATTTCCATGGAGCCGTACGATCATGCACCTGTCCCGCTTCTGCCGCCTGCCATTGCTGCTCGGCTTCGCCTTGGCCGGGTGCACTGCCACCCCAGCCAGAACCGACTACCGCGCAGCCGAGGTGCAGCCGGTCGAAGTGATGCCGCAACGCGATGGCGACGTGCTGATCCGCTACCACGTGCCTGCCGAGACGCTCTTCCACTCACCCGGCGCAGATGTGCGCACGGCCAGCGATGGCAGCCTGGAAGTATCCCTGCGGCGCTGTGGGATCAAGCAGCCCTGCACGGTGACCCATCCGGCGGCAGCCACCGCTGGGGCGCCGCTGCAGGTTGAATTCGTAGTGCGCCCGCGTGGCCGCATCATCATGGTCTACCGCGATCTGCGCGAACAGGTGTTCCCGGCACCGCCGGCCGCCGCGGCACCCTCATCCTGAAACCACCGCCGTACCGGCAGATGGCGGATCAACGCTGCATCGGCCGCGGCGCCGGCTTGGCGGCAGCCCTCTTCGGCGGATCGTCACAGATGCGGTGCTGGACGACCGTTTCCCCTGCCTTCCACTCCTTCACCACCCGGCAGGATTCCTTGGGCGCATCCTCTGCAGTCGCGGCGGTGGCGGCCAAAGCAGGATCATGCCCGCGCTCCAGGTAGGCCGACGGCGGCTCCTTGGCGGACGCGGGCGCCGCCACCAGCAGCGCCACCATCGCAATGACGCGCGACCTCATGCGGTCACCGGGCCGCCGCCCAGCAGGCGTGCCGGCAGCATGAACAGCGCGCGCAGGAAGGCGAACAGTGCCGAGAAGGTGATGCCGAGCAGGCGGAACGGCAGGCTCAGCAGCCACACGAACGGCCAGGCGACCAGCGCCAGGATCGCCAACGGCCAGCACAGCACGAACAGCAGGCACCAGACACCAAGCGCAAACAAGGTCTTCATCAGAGGCTCCCTCGGCGGCACCCCGCCGCCTGCAACCACGTTGCTGCCCCGCCCTGTCGCCCGCAAACGGTTTGCGACGAAACCCGGTTGGGGGGCGATGAAACCTGCCGCTGGGGAGCAGATCCGCCGGGCATGGCCCGGCGCTACCGTAACGCCGTCGGCGCTATTCGAACGAACCGACCGAGTCGTGGGCCAGGTTGTCGAAACGGGTGTATTCGCCGAAGAACTTCAGCTTGCACGAGCCGGTGGGGCCACCGCGGTGCTTGCCGATGATGATCTCGGCCAGGCCCTTGTCCGGCGAATTTTCCTTGTTGTAGTAATCGTCGCGGTAGATGAAGACGATCATGTCCGCATCCTGCTCGATTGCGCCCGATTCGCGAAGGTCGGCCATCACCGGGCGCTTGTCGGTACGTGTTTCCAGCGAGCGGTTGAGCTGGGACAGTGCAATGACCGGCACGTGCAGTTCCTTGGCCAGGCCCTTCAGCGAACGCGAGATCTCGGAAATTTCGGTCGCGCGGTTCTCGCTGTTGCCCGGCACGCTCATCAGCTGCAGGTAGTCGATCACGATCAGGCCCAGGTCGTGCTCGCGCTTGAGGCGGCGGCACTTGGAACGCAGGATCTCCGGCGACACGCCCGGCGTATCGTCGATGAAGATCTTGGTTTCCTTCAACATCTTGATCGCACCGGTTACCCGGCTCCAGTCCTCGTCCTCCAGCTGGCCGGTACGCAGGCGCTGCGCGTTGATGCGGCCATTGGACGAGATCAGGCGCATCGCCAGCTGCGATGCGGACATTTCCATCGAGAACACTGCCACGCCCTTCTTCGACTTGATCGCCGCGTACTCGGCGATGTTCAGGGCGAAGGTGGTCTTACCCATCGCAGGACGCGCGGCAAGGATGATCAGGTCGGTCGGCTGCAGGCCGGCGGTCATCGCATCGAAATCGGTATAGCCGGTCGGCAGGCCGGTGATGTTGCCGCCATTCTCGAAGCGGTTGCGCAGCTCTTCGAATGCGTCCTTCAACGCACCGGGCATGGCCACGAAGTCGGTACGGCCGCGCGCGCCCTGCTCGGCGATGGCAAATACGCTCTTTTCCGCGGCGGACAGCAGCTCGCTGCTGTCGCGCCCCTCGGGCTGGAAACCATCGTTGACGATGTCGGTGCCGACCTGGATCAGCTGCCGCAGCACCGCCTTGTCGCGCACGATCTCGGCATAGGCCACGATATTGGCCGCCGACGGCGTGGTGCTGGCCAGTTCGATCAGATAGGCGCCATCGCCCACCAGCTCCATCTTGCCCTGCGATTCGAACCACTCGCCCAGGGTCACCGCATCGAAGGGGCGCTCGCGCTCGGACAACTCGCGGATCGCCCGGTAGATCATCTGGTGGTCGCGGCGGTAGAAGTCACCCTCGGTCAGCTGGTCGTTGACCCGGTCGTAGGCCTCCGGTGCCAGCATCAGGCCACCCAGCACCGCCTGTTCGGCCTCCACCGAGTGCGGCGGCACGCGCAACTGGTCGATACGCGATTCATCGCGATCGCGATCGAAGCCATCGCCGCGCTCTCTGCGGTTGGAACGGAAGCCGGAACGGGCGGACATGCTGCGGTGTTTCCTGCAAAAGGGGCCAGACGAGTGTAGGCATGCGCCGAGCCCGGCGGCCATGGACAAACCTGTGGATAAGCCGTGGAAGAACGGGGGATATCCGCCTGAGCCTGTCCAGACTGGCGCGAGGGCGTCGCATTGCCTGCGACGGGCGTCGTTGCGACGCCCGAAGCGGACCATTATCGCAGATGGGAACCGCCGCTGCTGGCGTCAATCGCCCTTGGCATGTACCGCGATCAGGGCCAGGAACCGGTCCACATAGCCTTGCAGGAACGTCTGCGTGCCCTCGTTGTGGATCGTGCCGTCAGCATCGATCAGGCCATCCTTGAAGTGGATGAACGCCTCGGGCTGGCCAAGCACGTGCATGTCCAGGAAGGCCAGGCTGTTGCGCAGGTGCTGCTGGGCCACCGCCGTGCCGATCTGGCCGATGGAAGCGCCGATCACCGCCGCTGGCTTGCCCGCAAAAGCGCTGTCGCCGTAGGGCCGCGAGCCGATGTCGATGGCATTCTTCAACACGCCCGGCACGGAACGGTTGTACTCGGGGGTCACGAACAGCACGGCGTCAGCCACGCGTACCTGGTCCTTCAGGCGCGTGCCCTGCGCCGGGTAGCTGGCGTCGAAATCCTGGTCGTACAGCGGCAGGTCGCCGATCTGCACGTACTGGAAGCGCGCCTTGTCGCCGGCCAGCTTCTCCAGCGCGTGCGCCAGCTTGCGGTTGCAGGATTCCTTGCGCAGGCTGCCGACGAATACAGCAATGGTGGGGACGGACATCAGGACATACTCCTCACGGTGCGAGAGGGCCAGCCTAGCCGCCGCGCCCTTCCCTGCCGGTGAAGATCAATCGCGCTTCACGCCTGCACGCATCTGCCGCCAATGGTCCTGCCAGGCCTGGAACATCAGCACGTTCCACAGGTGCGTGTGCCACTTGCGCTGGCCGCCCAGGAACTGCTGCCACAGTGGCTGCACGGCGGCGGCCGACAGCACGCCTTCGCGTTCCAGTCGCGCCGGCTGCAACAGTTCGTCCGCCCAGGGCTTCAGATCGCCCTTCAGCCAATCACTGACCGGTGCGCCGAATCCACGCTTGGGCCGGTGCACCATCGACTGCGGCACGTACCGCCCCAGCACGCGCTTGAGCAGCACCTTGCTGGTCGACTCACTGCGCTTGAAGCCCAGCGGCAGCGACCAGGCGAACTCGGCCACGCGCCAGTCCAGCAAGGGCGCACGTGCCTCCAGGCTGACCGCCATCGAGGTGCGGTCGACCTTGCACAGCAGATCGTCGGGTAGATAGCTGACGAAGTCGGCCAGCATCATCGCGTCGGCCGGCGTACCGGCACCATGCAGCGGATCGGCCAGATCGTAGAAGCTGCCCGCCTCGCGTGCACCGATCACCGCGGCCGCCGGATCGCGCCAGCGCGAGATGCGGTTGCGATACACATCGCCGATGCCACGTGCGCCGGTTTCGGCCAGCAACGCGGCCAGCCCGCCGGTGCGCGACGCCTCGCCCTGCTGGTGCGCACGCGCCCCCATCCAGCGCCGCAGCGGCGCGGGCACCCGTCCCAGCATCTGCCAGTTGCGCAGCGCGCGCACATAGCGGGTATAGCCGAAGAACAGCTCATCGCCGCCATCGCCGGACAGTGCGACGGTCACGCCCTGGCGGGCGAGGCGGGCGACCAGCGCGGTCGGCACCTGCGAGGCATCGGCAAAGGGTTCGTCGAACATTGCCGGCAGCTGCGGCACCACCGCCAGCGCATCGGCGCCACTGACATACAGCTCGGTGTGATCACAGCCAAGGTGGGTAGCCAGTTCCCTGGCCAACGGTGCCTCATCGTGGTGCGAGCCGCTGAAGCCGATGCTGAAGCTGTGCACCGGCTGCCCGCTCTGCGCCTGCATCAGCGCCGCCACCAGCGACGAATCGGTGCCGCCGGACAGGAACACGCCCACCGGCACATCGGCAACCATGCGCAGCGCCACGGCATCGCGCAGCAGGCCATCCAGCTGCTCCTCGGCCTCCTCGATGCGGCCCTGGAACGGTGCGGCCAGTGCCGCCTGCATGCGCGCGCGCGCGTCCCAGTACGGACGCTGCGCCTGCTCAGGGCGATGTGCGCTGGCCCCAGCCGCCACCGCCGCCGCATCCAGCCGCAGCACGCGCCCGGGCATCAGCTTGTAGCAGCGCTGGTGGATGCTGTGCGGTGCCGGGATGTAATCCAGCCGCAGCAGCAGCGTCAGCGCATCGCGGTCGATATCGTTGTCGAAATCCGGGTGCTGCCACAGCGCCTTCAGCTCCGAGCCGAACACCAGGGCATCACCGGCCCAGCCGTAGTACAGCGGCTTCTTGCCGACCCGGTCGCGGGCCAGCCACAGGCACTGTTCCTGGCGGTCCCACAGGGCGATGGCGAACATGCCGTTGGCGCGCTGCAGGGTGTCCTCGACGCCCCACTGCAGGATCGCGGCCAACAGCACCTCGGTATCGGAATGGCCACGGAACGCATGCCCCAGCGGCTCCAGTTCGGCGCGCAGCGTGGCGAAGTTGTAGACCTCGCCGTTGTAGGCCATCACATAGCGGCCGTCGGCCGAGGCCATCGGCTGGTGGCCCAGCGGTGAAAGATCGAGGATGCTCAGGCGCCGGTGGGCCAGGGCAATGCCAGCGGCGGCATCGACCCAGGTACCGCCGTCATCCGGCCCGCGATGGTGCAGCGCCTGGCCCATGGCCAGCGCCTGCGCCTGCAGGACCTCGGCCGGCGTCTGTGCCGCCGGCAACAACATACCTGCCAATCCACACATGCATCAGGGTTCCTGCGCCAGGTCGAGGGCGGCGCCAATCACCGCATTGTCGCTTGGAAGCCCGAACATTGCTGCCCCCGCCAGCGGCGTATAGGTATCGGCACCGCAGACCCGGCGCACGGGCAGGTGGCCATGGCCGGCCTCGACCAGCGCGGTGATCACGCCCTCGCCGACGCCCCCGCTCTGGCGCCCTTCATCCAGCACCAGCACCCGTTGCGCGGTGGCGGCCTGGGCGCCGATGAAGGCCGCATTCAACGGCACCAGCCAGCGCAGGTCGACCACACGCACCTGCCAGCCCAGCTGCTGCTCGATGGCGACCGCTGCGCGCAGCGCCATCGGCACACCGTTGCCATAGGTGAAGATCACCAGATCGCTGGCATCCGGCGCATACACCCTGCCCTCGCCCAGCACCAGCGCCTGCCCGGGTGCGGGGTAGTCGAACAACCACTGGCCGTCGCCGGCCGCGTGCAGATCCTTGGTCATGTACAGGGCGATCGGTTCAAGGAACACCGCTACCCGACCATCCACGCGGGCCAATGCCGCCAATGCGCGCAGCATCATCACCGCATCATCGCCACGCGACGGACAGCCCACCACCAGCCCCGGGATGTCACGCAGCGCCGTGATCGAATTGTCGTTGTGGAAATGGCCGCCGAACCCCTTCTGGTAGCCCAGCCCGGCCACCCGTACCAGCATCGGGTTGCGGAACTGGTCGTTGGAGAAGAACTGCAGCGAGCAGGCCTCGCCACGTACCTGGTCGATGGCGTTGTGCAGGTAGGCCAGGTACTGGATTTCCGGAATCGGCAGCATGCCCATGTTGGCCAGCCCCTGGGCCATGCCCAGGATCATGGTTTCGTCCAGCAGCGTGTTGAACACCCGGCGCGGGCCGAAACGGCGCAGCAGGTCGCGCGTCACCGTGTAGACGCCGCCTTTCTGCGCCACGTCCTCGCCAAACAACAGCGCCTGCGGGTACTTGCCCAGCAGCTCCTGCAGCGCATGGTTGATCTGTATCGCCAGATGCCGCGGCGGTTGCCGTTCGGGCAGCGCATCGGCGCCGCCGTACAGTGCCTGCCGGGCCTCGATGGGCGCCACGCGCTCGGCCTCGGCCTGCACCGCTGCGGGCGTATAGGGTGCCAACGGCGTGATCACTTCCTGCAATGTCTGCAGCTTCGGCCGCGAATCGGCATCGATGGCGGCGGCCATGCAGCGCGCGCGCAGGGTTTCATAGGCGGCCTCGACGCCCGCCGCATCCATCCAGCCCGATTCCAGCGCGATCTGCGCCGAGCGCAGCAGCGGGTCCTGCGCCTCGGCCGCGCACAGCTCGGCCAATGCGCGCCATTCCACTTCGAAGTCGGTACCGGCGTGGCCCATCAACCGCGTGGTGCGCAGGTGCAGGAAGGTGGGCCGACGCATGCGCCGGCAATGCTCGACCGCCGCCTGCACCTGCGCGTGTCCGGCCGCCAGGTCCAGGCCATCGGCAAAGAAATAGTCCAGGCCCGGTTGCCGGCTGAAGCGCTCTGCGATCCATCCTTCAGGGGTCTTCACCGAAATACCCAGGCCGTTGTCCTCGCAGACGAACAGGATCGGCACCGGCAGTTTCTGGTAGGCCGACCACATCGCGGTATTGAACGCGGTCTGCGCGGTGGCATGGTTGGCCGAAGCATCGCCGAAGGAGCACATCACGATGCTGTCGGCGGGAATCGGCAGCGGCTGGCTCAGGCGCCTGCCACTCTCGATCGCCAGCGCGGTACCCACCGCCTTGGGCAGGTGCGAGGCGATGGTCGAGGTCTGCGGCAGCACCCACAGCGGCTTGCTGCCCCACACTTTGTGACGGCCGCCGCTGGCCGGATCATCGGCACTGGCGGCGAAGGACAGCGCGGCGTCGCGCACCGGATCCATGCCGGGCACCAGCCGCGCACGCTCGGCCATGAAGGCGCCGGAACGGTAGTGCAGGAAGGCGGGGTCGGTGTGGCGGCAGGCGCGCGCAAGCAGCGCGTTGCCTTCATGACCGGACGAGCCGATGGTGTAGAAGACCTTGTTCTGCACGCGCAGCACGCGCGCCATCAGGTCGAGCTGGCGACTGAGCAGCTGCGATTCGAACAGTTCGCCGAAGGCGGCGGCGGTGAGGGTGCTGCCCGGCAGGATCGGCGCATCCGGCGCCTGGCGCGGACGCGGGATGCCGCGCCAGGCGCGTACGGCCTCGAGGAAATTGACGTCACAGACCTCGGCGCGATTGAGACCGCGCATGCGCGCGGGAATGGGATCAGGAACCACAGCGAACATCGAACACCCTCCGTGTCGTTGTTGCAGACCGTAACGCCAAGGCTGCCCGACCCTTCCGCTGGTCGAGCACGCCCGACGCTGCAGGGGAATCAATCCGGTGCGTTGAACCGCGCGCGCACCTCGGCGGTCACCGCAGGCATGGGCACGAAGCGAGGCTGCGCTCGCACCCGCTGCAACCAGGCCCCCACCTGCGGGAATGGATCCAGTGCGATGCCACCGTCGGCGGCGACATCGGAATAGGCAAACAAGGCGATATCGGCGATACCGTAGTCATCGCCGGTGAACCACTGCGCCTGGCTCAGATGCTGCTCCATCACCGCCAGCGCGCTGGCAGCGCGCTCATGCAGGCGCGGCAGTTCAGCACGGCGTGGCGAGTCGGCCGGTGTCCAGCCGCGGATGAAGCGTGCCACCGCCACGCAGGGTTCATGCGTGTACTGCTCGAAGAACATCCAGCTCAATGCCTGCGCACGCTGCCAACCGTCGGCGGGAAGATACGGCGTCCCCTCGGCCAGCCAGAACAGGATCGCATTGGACTCGGTCAGCACGCGGCCGTCGTCGCGCACGATCAACGGCACCTTGGCATTGGGGTTGAGGGCAAGAAATTCCGCTGTATGGGTCTGGCCGTGGGCGCTGTCCACCTCCACCCAGCGGTAGCGGCTGCCGAGCTGTTCCAGCAGCAGGCGCACCTTGTGGCAATTGCCCGAGACCGACATGCCATGCACCGTCAACGCAATGCGTTCTTCCACCATTGCCTGCTCCAGGGAGGTCCCGGCCTGCAGCCGGCTGTCCGCAGTCTGGCAAGCAGCTTGGCGATTGCCAAGCGCGGGTGCAGCATGGCGATTCGGTTGTGCCGGCCGCTGGCCGGCAACCTCGATGCAGCTGGATTCGTGCGAATGCCGGCCAGCGGCCGACACTACCGGGCAGCGCTCAGCGTGCGCGCTGTTGCCACTGCCCGCGCGATTGCCCCCAGATTTCAAGCGGCTTGCCTTCATAGGGCGGTGGCAACTGCCCCATGCGCAGCAGCGTACTGCCGAGCTTGCGTGCAACCACCTTCGAATTTTCGTTGTCTTCGGCGATGGTGTGGATCACCTCGTCCCAACCCAACGTATCGAACGCCCAGTCGATGGCTGCGATCGCCGCCTCCGGTGCGTAGCCCTTGCCCCAGCTGGCCCGTCGGATGCTCCAGCCGACCTCGGTGCCGGGCCAGTCCTGCGGCTGCCACGGCCCCATGCGACCGATCCATTCACCGCTGGATTTCTCGATCACGCTGAACATCGAGAAGCCGAACAGCTGCCATGCGCCGGCCAGGCTGCAGAAGCTGCGCCATGCCACCGAGGGTGCCTGCACACCGCCCAGCGTGCGCATCACCTCCTCATCGGCGCAGAACGCCAGATAGGGGGCGTAGTCCTGCCGCTGCGGCGGACGCAGGATCAGGCGTTCGGTTTCGATGCGCAGGTCAAAGATGCTCATGGCGTCATGGTAGAGCCACACCACGCGTGGATGAACCCCACCCATAAAAAAACAGGCCAGCAGAGGCTGGCCTGTTCGTTACCGATGTTGCCGGAGAATTACTGACGGTTCGCGGTCGCGTCGCCGGCTGCAGCCGTCTGGGTGACCAGCTGCCCATCCACCACCGGCAGGCGATCGCTGGCCGGCTTGTTGTCCATACGCACGGTCTTCTCTGCGCCGTCGTAGCGGTAGGTCACGTTGTAGCCCTTGACCACGTCACTGGTGCCCATGGCAATGCGGTTGCCCGGCTTGCTGCCCATGCGCATGGTGCCGGTGGTGCCGTCTTCATTGCGGTAGGTCACGTTGTAGCCGGTGACACGGCTCGACTCGGAGGTCGCAGTTTCGGTGTGGCACTGGCGCTCGGTGCGGTTGACCACGCGGCCACCCACATGGCGCTTGTCGACCTGGTTGCCGATGAAGCCACCGGCCACGGCACCGGCAGCGGTCGCGGCCTTCTTGCCATTGCCGCCGCCCACCTGGTTGCCCAGCAGGCCACCGACCACGGCACCGACCACGGTGCCACCGACGTTGCCGTCACGCTCGGGCAGGCGTTCCTGCACCACCACGTCCTGGCAGACCTCATGCGGGGTCTGGGTGGTGGACGTCTCGCGTACCGGATCGGTGCCGATCACGGTGGCATAGGCCTTCTGCTTCTCGGTGATCGGATCGACCTTCAGCACATCGGCGTATTCCAGGCCACGCGGCGCACTGGCGTCCACTGCGTCGCCACGTGCGCCATCGTCGGTGGCATTGCCATCGACCAGGCGCGATTCACTCGGGTTTCCGGCGCTCAGCTGCTCCGGCGACTTGTCGCCGCTCTTCATGAAGGCGGCGGTGGCGATACCACCGACCAGCAGCGCGCCCGCTGCGACCAGGACAGTTGTAGTTGTGCTTTTCATGACCTGCTCCTTGCGGACCGTCCGCAACGTTCTCAGGCCAGATTGCAGCATGCGGTGCCTGAACGGAATCTCCACATTTCCTGCTCACCGCCGTAACCCATTCAGCATCTGGAAATGCTGGGCCCGTGGTAGCGTTTGCACATTCCCCAGGAGGACCTCCGCCATGGCCAACCCGATGCTGCTGCCGGTCCTGCAATGGGCACGCCGGCTGCGCTACCCCACCCTGTTCAAGCTGACCGCGGGCCTGTTCGCGCTGACCCTGTTCATCCCCGACCCGATTCCGTTCGTCGACGAACTGATGCTGGGCTTTGGCACCCTGCTGCTGGCCAACTGGAAGAGCCGCAGCGCGACCACGCCACCGCCCCTGGAGCAGCGTTGAACCTGCTGGTCGACAGCCACTGCCACCTGGATGCCAGCGAATTCGACGTTGACCGCGAGGCGGTCATCGAGCGCGCACGCGCTGCCGGCGTGCAGTGGCAGGTGGTTCCGGCGGTCACTGCGGCCAGCTGGCCAAAGCTGCGCGAGGTCTGCCAGCAGGCGACGGGGCTCTACCCCGCCTATGGCCTGCACCCGATGTTCCTGGACCAGCACCGGCCAGAACACCTGCCGCAGCTGCGTGAATGGATCGAACAGGAGCAGCCCTGCGCGATCGGCGAATGCGGGCTGGATTTCTTCGTCGAGGGCCTGGATGCCGAGGTCCAGCAGGACTATTTCCTCGGCCAGCTGACGCTGGCGCGCGAGTTTGACCTGCCGGTGATCGTGCATGCCCGCCGTGCAGTGGATGCGGTGATCACCGCGATCCGCCGCATCGGTGGCCTGCGCGGGGTGGTGCACAGTTTTTCCGGCAGCCCGGAACAGGCCGCACAATTGCACAAGCTGGGATTCCTGCTTGGCCTGGGCGGACCGTTGACCTACGAGCGAGCGCAGCGCTTGCAGCGGCTTGTCCGCACGATGCCACTGGAGCAGTTGCTGCTGGAGACCGATGCGCCGGACCAGCCCGACGCGGGTATCCGTGGCCAGCGCAATGAGCCGGCGCGGCTGGCGGTCATCGCCCGCCACATCGCCGCACTGCGCGGGATGGAACTGGATGCAGTGGCGCAGGCCACCACGGACAACGCACGGCGGCTGTTCAACCTGCCCACCTGACCGGTAGCGCCGGGCCATGCCCGGCGGCATTGTGCTGGTCGCGCTGTGCGCTCGCCGGGCCTGGCCCGGCGCTACCGATCACGCGTCGGCGTGATCCTCGGGCACTTCGGCCTTCACCTTCTTCGGCTCCAGCAGCATCTCCAGCGCCTTGCCCACGGCCGCGAACGCAAACGCGCCGGTGATGTGGGTGGCCGCGCCCAGGCCGGCGCCGCAATCGAGCTTCAGGGCCGCATCCGCGCCCAGGTTCGGCCGCAGGCCACAGACGCTGCCGTCGGCCTGCGGATATTTCACGTTTTCCAGCGAATACACCGCCGGCACGCCGAAATAGCGCTTGGCATTCTTCGGGAAGTTGAATTCGCTGCGCAGCTTCTTGCGGATCAGCGCCAGCATCGCGTCATGCTCGGTGCGCGAGACATCGCGGATGCGAACCAGGGTGGGATCGGTACGGCCGCCAGCCGCGCCGACGGTCAGCAACGGCAGCTTGCGGCGGCGGCACCAGGCGATGGTTTCCACCTTCACCCGGAAGCTGTCGCAGGCATCGATCACCAGGTCGAAACCGCGGTCCAGCAGTTCGGCCATGTTGGCCGGGGTCAGGAACGCCTGCACGGCGTCGACCTCGATCTGCGGATTAATCGCCCGGCAGCGCTCGGCCATGGCCTCGGCCTTGTTGCGGCCGTAGTTGCCTTCCAGCGCCGGCAGCTGGCGGTTGGTATTGGATACGCAGATGTCATCGGCATCGATCAGGGCCAGATGGCCCACCGCCGAGCGCGCCAGCGCCTCCACCACCCACGAGCCGACGCCGCCCATGCCGACCACGGCAACACGGCTGCCCTGCAGGCGCTCGAGCGCGCCGACGCCATACAGCCGTTCAATACCGGCGAAGCGTTGTTTGACCTGTTCGTTCATCCAGCTATTTTAACGTGCAGGTCCCCTGACTACAGCACGACGACGCCGAACCCACCGTTGCACGCCCGGAGCGCCCGCCATGAGTGCCAGCCCACCCCGCCGCCCGTCCACCGCCTACCGCTATCTGTTAGTGCTCGGCCTGGGCCTGCTGATCGGCCTGATTGCCACGGTGATGGTCGGCCGCGCACTGCAGGCACGCCGCGATCCGTTCCCGGACAGCCTGATGCAGGTAATGCAGCGGCAGGCGGATCTGCTGCAGCAGGCTCAGCAGCAGAACCGCTGCAGCCTGGCCGACAGCGTCCCGCGCTTGCAGGTGCTGCGCCTGCTGTCCAACGATCTGGACCAGGCCTTCCCCGGATTGAAGGACAGCCGGCAGTTCCAGCAGCACGCCAGCCAGTACCGGGCCGATCTCAATGCGGCATTGGCCAGCCCGCCCATCGACTGCAACGCGTTGGCGCAGCAGGTCCAGGCACTGCAGGACGATTGCCGGGCCTGTCATCAGGACTTCCGCTGATTCATCTTCGAGTGGGCGAAGGCCGAGGTGGTTGGCGCCTTGTTCACGTTGGAAAGAGGAGGATTCGCTCACCCTGCTGCATGACGCAGTACCACCCAACGCACCCGCCTTCACGGCCAGGAGATGCCCCATGAAGATCCAGCTCATCGCCGCCAGTGTCATCGCAACCGTCGGCCTGGCCGGCTGTGCCACCTCGCCGGGCTACGGCGGTGGTGGTTACAACAACGGCTACAACAACGGCGGCTACGGCAACAACTCCGGTTACAACCAGGGCCGTTGCGCCGACTGCGGCATCGTCACCCGCATCAATGCCGTGCAGTCCGGCCGTACCGCGCCTTCCGCCACCGGCGCGATCCTCGGCGGCATCGTCGGCGCGGTTGCCGGCCATGAGATCTCCGACCACACCGGCGGCAGCCGCGGCAACAAGAACATCGCCGCCGCCGCTGGCGCCGTGGGTGGCGCATTGGCGGGCAACCAGATCCAGAAGAACGTCACCAGCGATACGTATGACATCAGCGTGCGCATGGATGACGGCCGCACCATCGTGGTCAACCAGCGCGACCTCGGCGGCATCCGCGAAAACACCTATGTCCGCGTGGTCAACGGCAAGGTCATCCTGCGCTGAACCGCAGCGGGCCCCGGCCGATCAGAACCGGAGCAACAAAAAAAGGCCCGCTTGCGCGGGCCTTTTTCATGCCGGCAAGCGGCAGGTATTACGCCGGCTGGACCTTGTCGGCCTGCAGGCCCTTCTGGCCCTGCACCACTTCAAAGCTCACAGCCTGGCCTTCCTTGAGGCTCTTGAAGCCCTGGGTCTCGATGGCACGGAAGTGCACGAACACATCCTCGCCATTCTGCCGGCTGATGAAGCCGAAGCCCTTGGCATCATTGAACCACTTCACGGTACCGTTCTCGCGATCAGCCATCTCACTAACTCCCTTTGACTCTCTACTTGTTGTTGGATACGCCTGTTGGGCGGCTGACAAGCAAGGGGGAAGCGAGGTGCATCGATGCAGCGGATCGGAACGATCTTGCTTCATCAGGCCACGATCCACGGTGACCTTGCCAAGCTCAGCGACTGCAACTTAACCCGACCAAAACGAAAAAGCAACTGGCAAAAACCTTTCACTGTCAACCCCAAAAAGACAACCATACTGGACAGCATGGACCTCTCATTCATCTTGTATCTGCTAGCGGTCATTTTTGTCCTCATCGGCATCGCCGGTATCGTCCTGCCGGCCCTGCCGGGCATCCCGCTGGTCTTCATCGGGCTGGTGCTGGGGGCCTGGGCAGACGGCTTCGTCCACGTCGGCTGGCCCACCCTGCTGATCCTCGGCGTGCTGACCGCGCTGTCGCTGCTGGTCGACGTGCTGGCGACCGTGGTTGGCGCCAAGCGCGTGGGCGCCAGCCGCAAAGCGCTCTGGGGCACCTTCATCGGCAGCATCGTCGGCCTGTTCTTCATGCCGATCGGATTGTTCGCCGGGCCGTTGCTGGGCGCGCTGCTGGGCGAGTACTGGCATACCCGCGAGCTCGGCCGCTCGACCAAGGTCGGGCTGGCCACGTGGCTGGGCATCCTGCTGGGCCTGGCGCTGAAGCTGGCGCTGGTGATCGCGATGCTGGGCCTGTTCGCCTTCGCCTGGTTCCTGTGAGGCATGCTTCCTTCACGCAGCGCGCACGCACACGCCGGGCATAAACCCGTGGGGCTGGCCGTTACCGGATGCAGCCGCCACACTGTCCCTCTTTCCGCATTCATTCCGAAGGGCCTGCTGCAATGACCCTCTCTCCGTTGTTTCCCCGTCTTGCACCGCTGGCGTTGGCCCTGGCCAGCGCGCCACTGGCAGCGCAGGAATTCGCGCCCAGCGCCGAGGCCTCGCCGGCCGCCTGCGCAGCCATCACGACCGATGCTGCCCGTCTGGCCTGCTACGACCGCCAGTTCGGGCGCACGCCTCAGGCCACCGCCGAAGCTGATGCGGCCGCCGAAGCCGCCGCACAGGCACGTCGCGAGCAGCGCGACACCACGCGGGTGAGCCAGGGCGAGGAGAAGCTGCGCGAGCGTGTCAGCGATCTGTTCCGGTCCGAAGCGCCGGACAGCGCACTTGCCAATGCCGGCCGCGGTTCGCTGCTGGACAGCCGCTGGGAACTGGCCGAGGACTCCAAGCTGGGCCCGTTCCAGCTGCGCGCGTACAAGCCTGTCTACCTGCTGCCGGCATTCTGGACCAGCGACCGCAACACCATGCCGCACTCGCCGAACCCGGCCAACAGCGTGACCACCCCGCAGGTGCTGGACAGCGCTGAGCTGAAGTTCCAGATCAGCTTCAAGACCAAGATCGCCGAGAACCTGTTCGGCGACAACGGCGATATCTGGGCGGGCTATACCCAGAGTTCGCGCTGGCAGGCCTACAACGGCGAGGACTCGCGCCCGTTCCGCGAGACCAACTACGAGCCGGAAGTGATGATGGTGTTCCGCAACGGCTACTCGATCGGTGGCTGGCGTGGGCGGATGACCGGCATCAGCCTCAACCACCAGTCCAACGGCCGTGCCGATCCGCTGTCGCGCAGCTGGAACCGGGTGATCCTCAACGTCGGCCTCGACCGCGAGAACTGGGCACTGGTGCTGCGCCCCTGGTACCGCATTCCCGAGACCCGCAGCGACGACAACAACCCGGACATCGAGGACTACATGGGCCGCGGCGACGCGACCCTGACCTGGAACCACAAGGGTCACGAGGTCTCGTTGATGGCACGTCATTCGCTGCGCACCGGTGACCGCTCGCACGGCGCGCTGCAGCTGGACTACGGCTTCCCGATCAGCAACCTGCTGCGTGGCCATGTGCAGATCTTCGACGGCTATGGCGAGAGCCTGATCGATTACAACCACAAGGCGACCTACGTCGGCGTGGGCGTGTCCCTGCTGGAGTGGTTCTGATGGATGTGACGATCTGGCACAACCCCGCGTGCAGCAACTCGCGCGGGGCGCTCCAGCTGATCCGCGACGCCGGTTTCGAGCCGGTGGTGATCGACTATCTCGGCAGCCCGCCCGACGTGGCCACGCTGCGCCAGGTACTGGCCGAATCCGGCCTGGCCGCGACCGGGCTGGTGCGCAGCAAGGAACCCGAGTTTGCCGCACTGGGTCTGCAGGGAAGCGATGACGACGCCCTGCTGGCCGCGATGGCCACCCACCCACGGCTGATCAACCGCCCGGTGGTACGCACCGCGAAGGGTACCCGCCTGTGCCGCCCCCCGGAAACGGTGCTGGAGATCCTGTAACCCGCCCCGCTTTGGTAGAGCCGAGCCATGCTCGGCTCTACAGAACGGGTTACCGCCAGTCGGTGATGCCTTCGCGGCGATAGACCTCGGCGAACGCCGGGCGCGCCTTCAGGCGATCCGCATACGCCTTCAATACCGGCCAGTGGTCGCTGGGGGTGGGCATGTTGCGTGACCAGCGCATCAACATCACCAGCATGAAATCGACCACGCCCGGCGCATCGCCGAGCAGGTAGGGACCGCCGTCCTGCAGGTGTGCGGCAACGTGCTGCCACGCTGCCTCCAGCTGCTGCCGTGCCATCGTACGCACGGCCTCGATGCACTCGCCACCCGCTGCTTCATGCGGATAGAACCAGGCGCGGTAGGCCGGCTGCACGGTGTTGGCGCACCAGAACATCCAGCGATAGGCCTCGCCGCGTGCCGGCGTGCCGACGACAGGCAACAACCCTGCCTGCGGATGACGGTCTGCCAGATACAGCGCGATCGCGGCCGCCTCGGTCAGTACATGGCCGTCGATCAACAGGGTCGGCACCCTGCCCGCCGGATTGAGCGCCAGGTAGCCAGCTGATTTGTGCTCGCGCGTTTCGAAATCGAGCAGCACCAGTTCGTGCTCGATGCCGAGCTCGATCAGCAGCCAATGCACCACCAGCGAGGCGGTGCTGGTGGAACCATACAAGGTGGTGCGCATAGGACCTGTCCTGGGCGGGGAACGGCTGATTATGCGCGCTGTCCCCGGCGTGGTCAGCCGCAGGTGCTCATGCAGGTATCACGACGCTCGCCGCAGCCCATCATCGGTGCGCGCAGCGTGCAGTCGTGCGCCTTCAACTCGCAGGAACGGCGCAGTTCCGGATGCTCGATGTCCTTGCAGCGCTGGTCCGGCGTCGGTGCCACCTGCTGCTCGCAGCTGGACTGGCGGCTGCCGATCCCCTGGCCTTCGGCCATGCAGCTGCGATAGCTGGCCTGGCACTGCATCTGGCACTGGGCACCGGCGCTGAAGCCGCCCCCACCGCCATACGACGAAGATGACGTACTGCAGCCGGCCATGACCAGCAGGGTGACAAGGGAAAGGCTACGCAACAGGTTCACAGGACGCTCCTTGTTCAATAGACCGGAAGACTGCCAGAAGAACGGGTTTCGCTCACCGATCCGCCGCAGTCGAGTACACACTGCGCCCGGGTCGCATCACAGGCGCGCGTGTTGGCTGCGGTGGCGCAGTATGCGCCGGCGCCACGTGCGCCCTCGCAACGATGCCGCATCTTCTCGTCAGCGATGTCACTGCATCTGTCGATGACGCGCTCCTTGTCCGACTGACAGCTCTGCTGCGCCATCTCGGCCATCGAACGTGCCTGATCCGCGCACTGCATGTGCCGCTGCGTACACCCCGCTGCACACACGCGGCCGGCCTCGCTGGTGGGTTGCTTGACGTAATACTGCGGCGCGCAGCCCACCATCAAGGCAAGGGCGGCTGCGGCGAAAACATTGCGTATTCCTTGACGCACAAACAGCTTCCCTTGCCTGGCAACGCGCACACCCTAGCAAAGCCGCACGGTTGCAGTCGTTAAACGGAGAACGGCGCCACCCGGGCGCCGTTCTGCAATCGGACGGGCGTGGTCGACGCCGCGCCGATCACTCCACCACGACAGGAATCTTGCCGATGCGGGCCTGCCACTCGCGCGGGCCGGTCTTGTGCACCGACTCGCCGGTGGAATCGACGGCCACGGTCACCGGCATGTCTTCCACGGTGAACTCGTAGATCGCTTCCATGCCCAGGTCCGCAAAGCCGACGACCTTGGCCGCCTTGATCGCCTTGGACACCAGATAGGCCGAACCACCGACGGCCATCAGGTAGGCCGACTTGTGCTTCTTGATGGCCTCGATCGCGGCCGGACCGCGCTCGGCCTTGCCGACCATGCCCAGCAGGCCGGTCTGTGCCAGCACCTGCTCGGTGAACTTGTCCATGCGGGTGGCGGTGGTCGGACCGGCCGGGCCTACCACTTCGTCGCGCACCGGATCGACCGGGCCGACGTAGTAGATGAAGCGCCCCTTCAGATCGACCGGCAGTTCCTCGCCCTTGTTGAGCATGTCGACCATGCGCTTGTGCGCGGCGTCACGGCCGGTCAGCAGCTTGCCGTTGAGCAGCAGGGTCTGGCCCGGCTTCCAGCTGGCCACGTCTTCCGGGGTGATCGTGTCCAGGTCCACGCGGGTGCCCTTGGACGCGTCGTAGGTCAGCTTCGGCCAGTCTTCCAGCGACGGCGGGTCCAGCATCACCGGGCCGCTGCCATCCAGGGTGAAGTGCGCATGGCGGGTGGCGGCGCAGTTCGGGATCATCGCCACCGGCAGGTTGGCCGCGTGGGTCGGGTAGTCGTTGATCTTGATGTCGAGCACGGTGGTCAGGCCACCCAGGCCCTGCGCACCGATACCCAGTGCGTTGACCTTCTCGTACAGCTCCAGACGCAGTTCCTCGATGCGGTTGGACGCACCACGGGCCTGCAGCTCGGTGATGTCGATCGGCTCCATCAGCGCTTCCTTGGCCAGCAGCATCGCCTTCTCGGCAGTGCCGCCGATGCCGATGCCGAGCATGCCCGGCGGGCACCAGCCCGCGCCCATGGTCGGCACGGTCTTCAGCACCCAGTCGACGATCGAGTCGGACGGGTTGAGCATGGCGAACTTGGTCTTGGCTTCCGAGCCACCGCCCTTGGCGGCAACGATCACCTCCACGGTGTTGCCCGGCACCACCTTGACGTTGACCACGCCCGGGGTGTTGTCCTTGGTATTGATGCGCTTGCCGGCCGGATCGGCCAGCACCGAAGCGCGCAGCTTGTTGTCCGGGTACAGGTAGGCGCGGCGGATGCCTTCGTTGGCCATGTCCTCCACGCCCATGGTGGCGTCATCCCAGCGCACGTCCATGCCGATTTCCAGGAACACGGTGACGATGCCGGTGTCCTGGCAGATCGGCCGATGGCCTTCGGCGCACATCCGCGAGTTGATCAGGATCTGCGCGATCGCCTCCTTCGCTGCCGGCGACTCCTCGCGCTCATAGGCGGCGGCAAGGTTCTTGATGTAGTCGACCGGGTGGTAGTACGAGATGTACTGCAGCGCGTCGGCGACGGACTGGATGAGGTCTTCCTGCTTGATCGATGTCACGGATTGCTCGCTTGCTGAAGGCTGGCGGGGGTAATCCGCCCATTTTACCCCCTCCCTCGACCGTGGGGTGGTGGTGCCGGCCGCTGGCCGGCAAGATCCGACCCTGCCCTCTGTCACGCTGCGCCCCGCTGGCGCGTCCTTGCCCACATGAACGCCGAAACCGCCTTCCAGACCCACCGCCCACGCCTGATGGCGCTGGCCTACCGCCTTCTTGGCAGCCGCAGCGACGCCGAGGACGTGGTCCAGGACGCCTGGCTGCGCTGGGCCGGCAGCGATTCGGCCGCCATCGTCGACCCCGAGGCCTGGCTGGTGACCACCACCACCCGGCTGGGGCTGGACCGGCTGCGGGCAGCCAAGCGTGAACGCACCCACTATGTCGGGCCGTGGCTGGCCGAACCGCTGGCGATCACCCTCGAACCCGACCCGGCGCCCGGCCCCGCGCAGCTGCACGCGCTGGCCGACGACGTCTCCGTGGCCTTCCTGACCCTGCTCGAACAGCTCGGACCGGAGGAGCGCGCCGCCTTCCTGCTGAAGGAAGCCTTCGACCACGACTACCGCGAGATTGCCGAGCTGATCGGCCACAGCGAGGCCAATTGCCGCCAGCTGGTGCACCGGGCGCGGCAGCGCCTGCAGTCTGGGCGGCCGCGCTTCAATGCCGATGCCAGCCAGCACCGGCAGCTGCTGGCGCGTTTCATGGACGCTTCCCAGCGTGGCGACAGCGAGGCCATCCAGGCGCTGCTGCATGCCAACGCACTGCTGGTTTCCGATGGCGGTGGCGTGGTCACCGCAGCGGTGCGACCACTGCGGGGTGCCGAGCGTATCGGCCGCCTGTACTGGGCCATCGCCCGTCGCGGCGCGGCGCATCCGGCACAGCTCGGCTACGTCAATGGCGAACCGGCGATCCTGCGTTTCGAAGGCGACCACCTGCACTCGATCACCACCATCGAGGTGGTCGATGGCCGCATCGCCAATCTCTACAGCGTGCTCAATCCAGAAAAACTGCCTGCGGTTGTCACGCGCCGCGATACCCCGGCGTCCTTGTAGTGAAAGGCGGCCACCGTGGCCGCCGTGGAGCCGAAAATGTCCGACCACGCCTCTCCCCGCGTTCCCTACACCCGCCTGGCCGCCGAGGCCTTCAAGGGCCTGCTGGCCACCAGCAAGGCAGTGCATGACAGTTCGATCGATCCGACGTTGATGGAACTGGTATTCCTGCGCGTTTCGCAGCTCAATGGCTGCGGCTACTGCATGGACATGCACGGCACCGCGCTGCGCAAGGGCGGCATCGAACCGCGCAAGCTGGATACGCTGCCCGCCTGGCACGAAAGCCGCTTCTTCGACGACCGCGAGCGCGCGGCGCTGGGCTGGGCCGAGGCGCTGACCCGGTTGACTGATGGCGCACCGTCGCAGGCGGCGTTCGATGCGCTGGCACCGCACTTTGATGAGAAAGGCATCAGTGACCTGAGCATGGGCATTGCAGTGATCAATGCCTGGAACCGGCTGGGGGCCGGGCTGTTGCCGCCGCTGCCCTGATTTCCCGCCCAAACGGGCCCTTCCGCTGCGAAGGGCCTTGATCCGGCCGCGCTGGCCTCTACTGCAGCAACTGCATCTGGCCGATGATCGCGGCATTCACCTCGCCGCGCAGGGGGGAAGCGTCGTGCACAGGTCGATACTGGCCATCACGCACTTCGATGCCATAAGGGCGCAGCAGTATCGCCATCGATCCAAGCCGTACGCTGCGCGACGTCCATGATTCCACCAGCAACGGCCGCTGCGCGGGCAGCGGCCCGAAAAGATCCAGGCCGGCCGAATAGTCGCTGAAGGGCGCCGGGCAACCCAGCAGATGCCGCATCAGCGTGGGCGCCAGATCCATGTGACTGGTCACAGCAGGTTCGACCATCGGCGCCCGGCCGGGCCAGCGGATCAGTAGCGGAACCCGAGTCTGGTAATCACTGAAATTGCTGTTGTGCCCCCAGTCGTTCTGGCCGAGATCGTGGAACGATTCACCATGGTCGCTGGTGATGATGACGACCGTGTTGTCCGCCAGACCGGTGTGTTCCAGTGTCAGCAGTATATCGCCCAGCAAAGCGTCGGCTTTCAGCACGGCATTGCGGTAACGGTTGAACAGAGGGCCGGGGTCGGTGCGCCGCCCGACCCTGAGATGGTCGCCCGATCGCGCTTGCGGCAGGAATCGCCGTTCAGCGGCATCCGGCACGGCATAAGGCGTGTGAGCACTGTCCAGCAGCGCAAAGGCAAAGAAGGGGCGGGATGGATCGTGCGCCCGCAGGTCATCGCGCAGCTGTTCGATGACGTGTCGATCGCGGCGGTCCTGCGGGGCATTGTCCGGAGCCGTGCGCAGCGGCGCATCCGTCTGCACGAACACCGCACGATCCAGCCGCGCGCCCTGCAGCGACGCACCGCCATACAGATGGAACTGGTAGTTGGCGCGGGCAAGCTGCTCCAGCAGCACGGGCCCGCGACGATGGTGAATCATCGTATCGGTGTGAAGCGCTGGCAGGCCGTAGAACAGACCGAACATGCCATGCATGGTGTTGTTTCCGGTGCTGTAGTGCCGGTCGGCACGCCAGGCCTGCTCGGCAAACCTCGACAGGTGGGGCATCTGTTGCGGCGAAAGCATGTCAAAGCGTAGCGAGTCGACCACCAGCAGCATTACATTCGGCGCTGACGGCGCCTGGCAGTGCAACGTTTTGCGCGGGTAGTTCAGCGCCGAGGCGGTTGCGGCACCTGCCTGCAGGCGGTCGTCGGCCGAAGCCGGGCCGGCCAGCCCCCATTGCGTCATCGTCCGGCGCGCGGTGGCGGTTTGCACCCATGGCACCCCCTGCACCGCAGCCAGCACAGCCCCCCCCTGGTTAGCGTCGTACCAGATCGCCATGCCCTGACTGACAATGAGCATGGGCAAGATTCCCAGCAACCAGCGTGGGCGTAACGCCCAGCGCCGGACCCATGATGATTGCAGCAGGCGCACCGCTCCCCACTGGGACACCACGATGACCGTCACGGCCACTGCCATGGCAAGCCAGGCAGACACCGGCAGACCGAGCTGTTGCAACAATCCACCCTGCACCAGCAGCACCAGCACCAACCCGTTCAAGTGGAACCCGAACAGCTGGTACACACGCGAATCAACCAATACCAGGAACAACCAAGCGCTGGACAACGCCATCGTGAGTGGCACCGCCACTGGGCGCAGGGTGCGCCGCTGCAGGCATGCCCAGCCCGGAAGACAGCACATCAGCGCCGCCAGCCCAAGGTGCGAGATCGCCATAAGTGACACGAAAACGCGGCCATCCCACGTTGCCGGCCACTGCAGATTGCACAGCGTGGGCAGCAACGTGGCCACGGTAAGCACTACGACGTACAACGGCACCCATCCACGGGCGGACGGGGGCGCAAACACGGTACGGTTCTGCATGGTGTGAGGATCGAAGAACAAGCTCTCGACCCTAGAAGCCACGCTTCACGCGATTAATAGGAAAACTTGCAAATTCACGCGGTACCCCCAGCGTCCGCATCCCTGTTGCGCTTGCATTCAGCGCTGCATGCCCTGCATCGCGACGTTCACGCCCCCACAGCGCACAATGGCGGCATGCCCGCCTCTCCCATTGCCGGCGCTGCCGGTGCCAAGAAACCCAGCCTGCGCCAACGCTTCAAGGCGATGCGCAACCTGCCACCGTTCCTGCGCCAGGTGTGGCAGACCAGTCGCGCACTGACCCTGGCCAGCCTCGGCCTGCGCCTGATCCGTGCGCTGCTGCCGGTGGCGATGTTGTACGTCGGTAAGCTGATCATCGATACCGCCCTGCACCTGAGCCAGCACGGAGCCGGTTTTCCGCCGATGGGCGAGGCGCTGTCCAGCGGCCTGCTCAATCCACTGCTCGGCCTGCTGGCACTGGAATTCGGCTTGGCGATCGCCTCGGACCTGCTCGGTCGGCTGGTCAGCTACGCCGATGCGCTGTTGTCGGAGCTGTTCGCCAACGCCACCAGCGTGCGCCTGATGGAACATGCGGCGACCCTGGACCTGGAGGATTTCGAGGACCCGGACCTGCAGGACAAGCTGGACCGCGCACGGCGCCAGACCATGGGCCGGATGAACCTGATGAGCCAGCTGTTCGGTCAGGTGCAGGATGCGATCACCGTTGCCAGCCTGGCCGTCGGCCTGCTGGTCTACGCACCGTGGCTGATCCTGCTGCTGGCGCTGGCGCTGGTGCCGGCCTTCATCGGCGAGTCGCACTTCAATGCGGCCGGATACAGCCTCAACTTCCTGTGGACGCCGGAGCGCCGCCAGCTGGACTACCTGCGCCAGCTCGGTGCCAGCGTGGAGACGGCCAAGGAAATAAAGATCTTCAACCTGCACCGGTTCCTGGTCGACCGCTACCGCAGCCTGTCGGCGGCACTGTTCCTGGCCAACCGCGCGCTTGCCCGGCGGCGGGCGTTCTGGGGCACGTTGCTGGCCGCGCTGGGCACGCTGGGCTACTACACCGCGTATGCCTATATCGCCTGGCGCACGGTGCGTGGCGATTTCTCGATCGGTGACCTGACCTTTCTCGCCGGCAGCTTCCTGCGCCTGCGCCAGTTGCTGGAAGGCCTGCTGATCGGGTTCTCGCAGGTGGCCAGCCAGGCGCTGTACCTGGACGACCTGTATTCGTTCTTCCAGATTGAACCGGAAATCCACTCGCGCCAGGACGCGGTGCGCGTGCCGCAGCCGATCCGCGAGGGCTTCGTGTTCGAGGACGTGGGCTTCCGCTACCCCGATGCCGAGCAATGGGCCGTGCGCCACCTGGATTTCCACCTGCACGCGGGCGAAGTACTGGCGCTGGTCGGCGAGAACGGCGCGGGCAAGACCACCCTGGTCAAGCTGCTGGCACGCCTGTACGAACCGGACGAAGGCCGCATCCTGCTGGATGGGCGCGACCTGCGCGACTACGACCTGGACGACCTGCGCGCCAATCTGGGCGTGATCTTCCAGGATTTCGTGCGCTACAACCTCAGCGCCGGCGAGAACATCGGTGTCGGCCAGGTCGAAGCGATGGACGACCGCGCGCGGATCTCCGATGCCGCCCGCCGCGGCATGGCCGAGGAAGTGATCGCGGCCCTGCCCGGCGGCTACGACCAGCAGATCGGCCGCCGCTTCCAGCAGGGCGTGGACCTGTCTGGTGGGCAGTGGCAGAAGATCGCCATTGCCCGTGCGTGGATGCGCGATGCACAGGTGATGATCTTGGACGAGCCCACCGCGGCACTGGACGCCCGCGCCGAGTTCGAGGTGTTCCAGCGGTTCAGGGAATTGGCGGATAATCGTACGGCAGTGCTGATTTCCCACCGCTTCTCTTCAGTACGCATGGCCGACCGCATCCTGGTGCTGGCCGATGGCCGGATCGAAGCCAGCGGCACGCACGAGCAGCTGATGGCACAGGGCGGCCGCTATGCCGAACTGTTCGAACTGCAGGCGGCCGGTTATCGCTGAGAACGCCTCTCGTTCCGCCTAATGAGAACCTGTCTCATTTGAGATAGAATTGTCCCGACGACTTCCGATAGATACGCCCATGTCCTCCGCTTTCGGCGCCGAAACGGTGCTTGAGGTCCGCCACTGGACCGACGCCTACTTCAGCTTCACCCTCACCCGTGACAGCGGTTTCCGCTTCGAGAACGGCCAGTTCGTGATGATCGGCCTGGAGACCGATGCGCGGCCGCTGCTGCGCGCGTACTCCATCGCCAGCGCCAACTGGGAAGAACAGCTGGAATTTTTCAGCATCAAGGTGCAGGACGGTCCGTTGACCTCGCGCCTGCAGCACATCAAGCCAGGCGACAAGGTACTGGTCGGCAGGAAGCCCACCGGCACCCTGCTGATCAGCGACCTGCACCCGGGCAAGCACCTGTACCTGCTGGGCACCGGCACCGGCCTGGCGCCGTGGCTGTCGGTGATCAAGGACCCGGAGACCTACGAGCGCTTCGACAAGGTGATCCTGTGCCACGGTGTGCGCTACGAAAAGGACCTGGCCTACCGCGATTATTTCGAGAAGGAACTGCGCGAGCATGAATTCCTGGGCGAAATGGTCGGCGACAAGCTGCTGTACTACCCGGCGGTGACCCGCGAGCCGTTCCCGAACCAGGGCCGCCTGACCTCGCTGATGGAAAGCGGCGAGATGCAGCGCACGCTCGGCCTGCCCGAGCTGAGCCCGGAAAACGACCGCGCGATGATCTGCGGCAGCCCGCAGATGCTGGCCGACCTGCGCACCGTGCTGGACAGCCGTGGCTTCCAGACTTCGCCGCGCATCGGTACGCCCGGGCACTACGTGTTCGAGCGCGCGTTCGTCGAGAAATAAGCCGCCTCGGTAGCGCCGGGCCATGCCCGGCGGATATCGGTCGCCGGGCATGGCCCGGCGCTACCGGTCAAAGCAGCGCCTCGATGCCGCCGCGCAGCTGCTCCGGCTTGGTGGTCGGAGCATAGCGATCCACCACCTGGCCCTGGCGATCGACCAGGAACTTGCTGAAGTTCCACTTGATGCGGGCGATACCCAGCAGCCCGCGCTTCTGCTGCGACAGCCATGCCCACAGCGGGTCGGCACCCTCGCCATTGACCTCGATCTTCTGCGACAGCGGGAAGCTGACCGGGTAATCGATCGAACAGAACTGGCGGATCTGCGCGGCATCGCCCGGCTCCTGCGCGCCGAACTGGTTGCAGGGAAATCCGATCACCACCAGGCCGCGATCACGATAGTCCTGCCACAGCTGTTCCAACCCGGTGTACTGCGGGGTAAAGCCACAGCGGCTGGCCACGTTGACCAGCAGCAGCGGACGGCCCTGGTACTGCGCCAACGCCTGCGGCTGGCCTTCAAGGTCGCGGAAGCTGAAATCGTAGGCAGTGGTCATGGCGGATGGCCGTGGGCGGTGATTGCATGGTACCCGGGCAGCCGCCCAGGGGGTGGCCCTGCTGCGGAGCGGCTTTGCCAACATGCCTTTTGACACAAGTGCGGGCGCGCCGGGCCGGGTTACCCTCGGGCCCTTGTTTGCCTTACCGGAGTATCGACCTTGACCACCCGCCTTGCCCTTGCCGTGGCCATGACCCTCGGCCTTGCCCTGCCCGCCTATTCGGCCAGCGCCGCCGCCCCGGCCGCCGCTGCCAATGCACAGCAGGCCAATCCGTTCTTCGCCGACAGCCCGCTGCCGCTGCATTTCCCGCAGTTCGACAAGATCAAGGACAGCGACTTCGCCCCGGCCTTCGACGCCGGCATGGCGCAGCAGCTGAAGGAAGTGGAGGCGATCGCCAACACCAAGGCCAAGCCGACCTTCGACAACACCATCATCGCCCTGGAAAAGAGCGGTGACACCCTGGACCGCGCGACCACCGTGTTCTTCAGCCTGGTCGGCGCCGACACCAACGACACCCGCAAGAAGCTGCAGGCCGACTATTCGGCGAAGTTCGCCGCGCACAGCGATGCGATCGCGCTGAACGGCAAGCTGTTCGCACGCATCCAGGCGCTTTATGACAGCCGCACCACCCTGGGCCTGGACGCTGAAGGCGTTCGCCTGGTCGAGAAGTACTACGACAACTACGTGCGCGCCGGCGCCAAGCTGTCCGAGGCCGACAAGACCAAGCTGAAGGAAATGAACGCCGAGCTGGCCAACCTAGGCACCAAGTTCAGCCAGAACGTGCAGTCGGAAGTGAACGCTTCGGCGATCACCGTCAACGACGTCAAGGAACTGGACGGCCTGTCCAAGGAGCAGATCGCCGCTGCCGCCGAAGCCGCCAAGGCCCGCGGCCTGGACGGCAAGTACGTGATCACCCTGCTCAACACCACCGGCCAGCCGCCGCTGACCAACCTGGCCAACCGTGCGCTGCGCCAGAAGATCTACGAAGCGTCCACCACCCGCGGCAGCCGCGGCGGTGAGTTCGACAACACCGCGCTGGTCGCGCGCATCATGCAGCTGCGCGCCGACAAGGCCAAGCTGATGGGCTTTGCCAACTTCGCCGCCTACAACCTGACCAACCAGACCGCCAAGACCCCTGAAGCGGTCAATGCGATGCTCGGCAAGCTGGCCCCGGCAGCGGTGGCCAACGCCAAGCGCGAAGCCGCCGACCTGCAGGCAATGATCGACCAGGAACAGAAGGCCGCCGGCAAGCCGACCTTCAAGCTGGAGCCGTGGGACTGGGCCTTCTACAGCGAGAAGGTGCGCCAGGCCAAGTACAACTTCGACGAATCGCAGCTGAAGCCGTACTTCGAGATGAAGAACGTGCTGGAGAACGGCGTGTTCTTCGCCGCCAACCAGGAATTCGGCCTGACCTTCAAGCAGCGCACCGACCTGCCGGTCTACCACGATGACGTCACCGTCTATGACGTGTTCGATGCCGACGGCAGCCAGCTGGCGATCTTCATCTTCGACCCGTACGCACGCGCCTCCAAGCGCGGCGGTGCGTGGATGAACTCGTACGTCTCGCAGTCCAAGCTGACCGGTTTCAAGCCGGTGGTGGCCAATCACCTGAACATTCCCAAGCCGCCGGCCGGCCAGCCGACCCTGCTGACCTGGGATGAAGTGAGCACCACCTTCCACGAGTTCGGTCATGCCCTGCATGGCATGTTCTCGAATGTGAAGTACCCGTACTTCTCGGGCACCGCGGTGCCGCGCGACTTCGTCGAGTTCCCCTCGCAGGTCAACGAGATGTGGGCCGACAATCCGGCCATCCTGAAGAACTACGCCAAGCACTACCAGAACGGCTCGGCAATGCCGCAGGCACTGCTGGACAAGGTGCTGGCCGCGGCCAAGTTCAACCAGGGCTTTGCCACCACCGAGTACCTGGGCGCCGCCATGCTCGACCAGCGCTGGCACCAGATCGGCCCGGACCAGGTCCCGGCCGCCAAGGACGTGATGGCCTTCGAGCGCGCCGCGCTGGAGAAGGACGGCATCTACTATGCGCCGGTTCCGCCGCGCTACAGGACCCCGTATTTCAGCCACATCATGGGCGGCTACTCGGCCGGCTACTACGCCTACATCTGGTCGGAAGTGCTCGACGCCAACACCCAGAAGTGGTTCCGCGACAACGGTGGCCTGAGCCGCAAGAACGGCGACCACTTCCGCGCGACCCTGCTGTCCAAGGGTGGCAGCGTGGATGCGATGCAGCTGTTCCGCGATTTCGCCGGACACGAGCCGCAGATCGAACCGCTGCTGGAAAAGCGTGGCCTGACCGGCACCGGCAACTGATCGTCGGCACCGCATAGCGTGAAACGAAAACCGCCCGGGAGACCGGGCGGTTTTTTTGTACGCCATCCACGCATGGCGTGGATCTACCGCAGGGTTGCGTGATCCCAGTAGATCCACGCCATGCGTGGATGCTCTTCCAGATCATCGCGGCGCCACGTATCCCCCGGGCACGCCCTCCGGCGACAGCACCAGCTGCCACAGCTGCGCATGCCGGCAGCGGAAGCTGGCCATCGATCCGGCCAGATAGAAGCGCCACATGCGCCGGAAATGCTCGTCATAACGTGCGTCCAGCCGTGGCCACGCCGCTTCCACGTTGCGCCGCCAGGCCTGCAGCGTCAGGTCGTAGTCGGTACCGAAGTTGTGCCAGTCCTCCAGCACGAAGCGCCCTTCGAACGCCCGGCTGATCTGCACCGCCGACGGCAGCATCGAATTGGGAAAGATGTAGCGGGCGATCCACGGATCGGTGCGGTGACGCGAAATGTTGCTGCCGATGGTATGCAACAGCAGCAGTCCCCGCGGCGAAAGACAGCGCCGGGCCACGTCGAAAAAGCTGTGGTAGTTCTTGTCGCCCACGTGTTCGAACATGCCGATCGAGAAGATCGCATCGAAAGGTTCATCAAGTTCGCGATAGTCCTGCAACCGGATCTCGATCGGCAGGCCAGCGCACAGCGTGCGGGCGAAGTCGGCCTGCTCCTGCGAGATGGTGATGCCCACGCCACTGACACCGTATCGTTCGGCGGCGAACTTCAGCGCCTCGCCCCAACCGCAGCCGATGTCCAGCACGCGTTGCCCGGGACGCAGCCCCAGCTTGCGGCACACCAGGTCCAGCTTGGCTTCCTGCGCGCCATCCAGATCGTCGGCATTGCGCCAGTAACCACAGCTGTAGACCAGGCGCTGGCCGAGCATCGCCTGGTACAGGTCATTGCCAAGGTCATAGTGGCGGCGGCCGACTTCATAGCTGCCCGCCCCGGACTGCAGGTTGAACAGGCGCGCCTTCAAGGCGTCGGCCACCTCGCGCCAGCCGTGCACCCGTTCGTCCAGGTGCGCCTGCATCAGGTGGTACAGGAACTCGTCGAGGACGTTGGCATCCCACCAGCCGTCCATGTAGCTCTCGCCCAGGCCGAGTGAGCCGTGCGCGATCACCCGCGCGAAGAAGCGCGGGTCATGCACCTGGATATCCTGCGGCCGGGTTCCATCGATCTGGACCCCGGCCTCGTGGAGCAGGCCGGTGACCCGCTCCTGCAACCCTGTATCCACGTCACCTCCTCGTCTACGGTTACCCGCGTGCGAACAGCTCCACGTAGTCCTTGGCCACGTGTGGCAACAACACCGAAGCCGGCACATCGGCGGTCTGGGTGCCGTCCGAGTATGGACCCACCTGGTAGGGCGGGAACACGAAGCGCAGCGCGGTGATCTGTCCCTTGTCGTCGGTCAGCGGCTGGAACTGGCTGAAGTTGTCGGCCTGCGGACCGGTGCCGTCGGCGATCATCCGCGAGGCATTGCGCAGCGATTCCTGCAGCTGCGACGGGTCCATGTCCTCGCCGCTGAGGCGGGTGGCCACACGCTCGCGCAGCTGGTCGGCGACGAAATCGCTGATCGCTTTCCAGCCCTTGGCATCGGCCACCAGCTTGTCGGCGCTCAGCATCTGCTGCTGCGCCGGCAGCCACACGAAACGAGCCACCAGCGGTTCGCCATGGGCGCCGCCGGTGTAGCGGCTGCCGTCGGCACTGACCACCACCAGCTGCGGCGTCTCCAGCAGCTTCTCGAAGCTCAGCGACAGCTCATAGGGCATGGTCGGCTTGTCGTTGCCCAGCCCGTCCAGCGCCTGCTGCAGATCGCTGCGGGCGGAGGTGGCATAGGCCTGCAGCGCGCGTGCCAGGCCCGGATAACGATCGATGCCCGCCGGGTAGCTGATGCCGACCACTTCACGTTCGTTGTTCTCGATCACATCGCGCAGATCCAACGGCGCTTCCGCCGCGGGTGCCTCGGCGGTGCCGGTGGTTTCGGCCGCAGGTGCGGCATCGGTGGCCGGAGCCGCCTCGTTCTCGCGCTGGCAACCGGCCAGCAACAGCACGCCCATAGCGCCGGCCAGCACGCTGGCGTGCAGTGGCCGGTTGTTTCCAATCTTCATCGGGATCCCCTGTTCATGTTCATGCATCATCGCCTGCCCTGGCTGAAGGGTGGCCCGCTGGATTCAGCCCACAAGCAGATCGTGGTACTCCTCGTGCCGCTGCAGGAAGGCCTCGGCATAGGCACATGCCGGCACCACCTTGTACTTCTGCTCGCGGGCGAAACGCAGTGCGACCCGGGTCAGCTCACCGGCAATGCCGCGGCCGGCGATCGGCTCGGGCACTTCGGTATGGGTGATGACCATACGCCTGCGCTTGATCTGGTACTCCAACAGTGCCACCTGCCCACGCACACGGGCGGTAAAACGGTGGTTGACCTGATCGTGTTCGACCTCGTAAGCCAGACCGGGGGGCGTGACCGAAGCCATGGGACTGTCTCCTGCGGCGACTGCGTGGATGGTGCGCACGCGGGCGCCATGATCGCGTGAAGTCTGAACAGGGACAAGTCTGCGCCCGTTGCGTCAGTTGTTGCCCTCAAGCTTCAGGCCAACCGGCCGCTAACCCCTCTGCAGGGGTGCGCCAGCCTGGCATGCCCCTTGCGACAGTTGACCAAGCGATCTGCCGTGGAGGCCCGTGATGCACCCCAGCGATTCCCAATCCGATACCGATCACGCCCTGCTGGAGGGCCTGCTGCAACTGGCCGTGGAGGGACAGACCGAAGACCATGCGTTCCAGAGCATCGGCGAGGAAGTGTTCTCCCGCCTGCTCGATACCTACGGTCAGCAGACCCGGGCCTGACCCGGAGCGGGGCCGCAACCCCGGGGGTCGGATCCAGTGGATCCGACCCCGGCCACCCTCAGCCGCCGCCGAGGCGGAAGGTCGGGTTGGACAGTTCGCGCAGGAAGTGACTGAAGATGCTCGGCTGCATGGCCAGCATGAAGATCACGCCGAACGCCGCACCGGCCAGGTGCGCGCTGTGGTTGATGCGATCGCCACCGCGCTTGTCCATCCAGATGCTGTAGCCGACGTAGAACGCGGCATAGACGATCGCCGGCGCCGGGATGAAGAACACCAGGATGATCGACCACGGCTTGATCAGGATGAAGGCGAACAGCACCGCCGACACCGCCCCGGACGCACCGAGGCTGAGGTAGTTCGGGTTCTTCTGGTTCTTCAGGTAGCTGGGCAGGATCGAGACCAGCAACGCACCGACGTAGAACGCCGGATAGACCAGGTAGCTGCCGGTCAGCTGCACCATCACGCTCTCGATGAACCCCCCGAAGAAGAACAGGGTGATCATGTTGAAGATCAGGTGCGACCAGTCGGCATGGATGAAGCCGTAGGTGATCAGGCGGTCGTACTGGCGGTGGCGATCCACCGCCGGCGGCCACAGGATCAGGCGGTCGGCCAGCTTGCGGTTGTTGAACGCCATCCACGACAGGATGGCGGTGATGGCGATCAACAGCAGATTGACGGGGGTCATGTCAGGCTCAGGCGGTGCGGTAGTTGTCGACCATACGATAGCGTCGTGCATACCAACCAAAGGCCAACGCCGCGATGAAGGCGAAGCCGGCGAAGAAGAACATCAGGAATGCCGCCTCGCTCAACCCGGTCCCCGCGATCTGGTGGGTCACCGTCTCGTTGCGTACGGCCGCATTGGACAGCAGCACCCACAGGTTGCCGATGGTGGTGGTCAGGTTCCAGAAGCTCATCACCACGCCCTTCATCGCCTGCGGGGCCTGGCTGTAGGCGAACTCCAGGCCGGTGGCCGAGACCAGCACCTCACCGAAGGTCAGCAGCGCATACGGCAGCATCTGCCAGAAGATCGACATCGCATTGCCGCCATCCATCACCACCTGGATGCCACCCACCACGATCCAGGCCAGGCCGCTGAAAGCGATGCCGGCGGTCATCCGGCGCAGCGCGGTGGGCTCGAAACCGAAGCGGCGCAGGGCCGGGTACAGCACCAGGTTGTTGAACGGAATCAGGATCATCACCAGCAACGGGTTCAGCGCCTGCATCTGCGAGGCGGTGAACCAGCTCGGCATCTGCATCTGCTGGCCCTGCAGCACCCAGGTCGAAGCTTTCTGGTCGAACAGCGAGAAGAACGGCGTGGTCAGGGCGAAGATCACCAGCACGCGCAGCACCGAGCGCACGCCTTCCACGGCTTCGGCCGGATGCTGGCCACGCGCGCGGTCCAGCTGCAGCCAGGTGCCACCACCGATGCCCGCCAGGATCGAGACCAGCGCCAGGCACAGGCAGATCACGATGCCGAGCGAGCCGACCAGGCCGAACGAGGCCACCGCCAGCACCAGGCCGAGCACGGCGATCACCAGGCCCGGACGGCCCTGGCCGGCCACCTGCGTGGTCAGCGCGGTGCGCACCACATTGGCGAACGAATGCGGGTCCTTGGGCGGCAACGGCACCAGCACGTAGCGCTTGCGGCCCAGCCAGAACACGAAGGTGGCGATGAACATCAGGATGCCCGGAATACCGAACGCCCACTGCGGGCCCCAGTTCTTCAGCACCAGCGGGATCAGCAGCGAGGCGAACAACGAGCCGAAGTTGATGATCCAGTAGAAGGCGTCGAAGACGATCTTGGCCAGGTGCTTGTTGCTCTGGTCGAACTGGTCGCCCATGAACGAGGCCACCAGCGGCTTGATGCCACCGGCACCCAGCGCGATCAGGCCCAGACCGAGGAAGAAGCCGCCACGGCTGCCCTCGAACAGCGCAAGGCACAGATGGCCCATGCAGTAGACCAGGCTGAACCACAGGATGGTGTGGTACTTGCCGAAGAACTTGTCGGCCAGCCAGCCACCGAGCAGCGGGAAGAAAGACACGCCGATCATGAAGCTGTGCATGATGTCCTTGGCTTCACCGGCACGGCCTTCGGCCGTGATTTCCTGCAGCAGCAGGGAGGTGATCAGGAACTGCACCAGGATGTTGCGCATCCCGTAGAAACTGAACCGCTCGCAGGCCTCATTGCCGATGATGTACGGGATCTGGCGCGGCATCTTTCCCTGGCCGGCGATGGGGGCGACTGCGTCGTGGCTCATCCTGTAAGGCATTCCTGCAAAACGAAAGGCGCAAGAGTACCGGAACCTGTGCGTGCGAAGCACGCTGCAGGGCTGCATGACAGGCGCGCCAAAGCATGGCAGGCATGTGCGGCCCTGCCGGAAGTCACGGAACCTGCACGGCAAAAGCGTAAACTTATCGTTATGCGCCCCCTCCCCTTTGCCCGCATCCTGTCCAGCTGCCTTGCCCTCATGCTGGCCGTGCCTGCATTGGCACGACCGCAGGCGCCGCCGGCCGCCGGCCTTGCCACGGAGGTGCGGCAATTGACCGTCGCCGCGCTGGAACTGCCCAGCCGTGATGAAGGGCAATGGAAGCAGCGCCGCGAACAGGTGCTGCAGCTGCTGACCGATCTGCAGCCGGATGTGATCTCGGTGCAGCAGGTCCTGCAGCAGCAAGGGCGCAACCCGGCCTGCTGGTTGGCCAGCCGGCTGCGCTACAGCTGCGATTTCGTCACCGCAGACCCGCCGAGCCAGCCGGTCCGGCATGGCAACGCGATGCTCAGCCGGCTGCCGGTCAGCGAGGACGGCGTCACCCTGCTGCATCCGCCGGGCACCTTCAGTGCCGCCGGCATGATGCGCCTGCGGCTGGGCGACAACGACGTCAACGTCTACGTCGCGCGCCTGCGGCCGGAGCCGGATGAGGCCACGGCCCGGCAGCATCAGACCAGCGACCTGATGACCTGGATCGGCGCCACGGCCGAGGGCATGCCGAGCCTGATCGCCGGGGATTTTTCCGCAAGCACCGTCGAGCTGGTGCGCAGCACCCCCGGCTTCCAGCCGGCCCGGCGCAATCCCGGCGCACCGGCGGCCAGCGGCGGCGGCGCCAGTGGCCATGGGCTGGATGTGCTGTTCCAGGTCAAGCATTTCGGTGGCATCCGCCAGCAGGCGATCATGCTGCCCGCCGATGGCTACCTGCCCGGCCTGCGCCTGGGCGTGATGGCGACGCTGCGGCTGCAGGACGTGGCTGCCACCACCGAATGAGAACCATGAGGTTGCCGGCCAGCGGCCGGCACTACTGATGCGCAAACAAAAAAGGCCGGGGTCTCCCCCGGCCTTCTGTTGAAGCCGCCGGGCATGGCCCGGCGCTACCGTTCTCAGGCAATCGCTTCCTGGTAACGACGCTCGACTTCGTTCCAGTCGATGACGTTGAAGAACGCGCCGATGTATTCCGGACGACGGTTCTGGTACTTCAGGTAGTACGCGTGTTCCCACACGTCCAGGCCGAGGATGGGGGTGTTGCCTTCCATCAGCGGGCTGTCCTGGTTGCCGGTGCTCTCGACCACGACCTTCTTGTCCGGGGTCACGCTCAGCCATGCCCAGCCGCTGCCGAAACGGGTCAGCGCAGCCTTGGTGAAGGCGTCCTTGAACTTGTCGAAGCCGCCCAGGTCCTTGTCGATGGCCTTGGCCACGTCGCCCACCGGGTTGCCGCCAGCATTCGGAGCCATCACGGTCCAGAACAGCGAGTGGTTGGCATGGCCGCCACCGTTGTTGCGCACCGGACCCTGCAGGTTCTCGGGCAGCGACTTCAGCTTCTTCACCAGGTCTTCGACCGGCAGGTCAGCGTACTCGGTGCCTTCCAGCGCCGCGTTGACGTTGTTGATGTAGGTCTGGTGATGCTTGGTGTGATGGATTTCCATCGTCGCCGCATCGATATGCGGTTCCAGCGCGTCGTAGGCGTAGGACAGCTTGGGCAGGGTGTAGGCCATGATGCATCTCCTGATTGCGAGGGCACCCGACGGTGTCGGGCGTTGCGCGGTGAATGATGGGGACAGACCGCCAGATTACCAAGGGGGATGTAAAGGAAATTGCGTCCTGCAGGTGAGCATGCCGGCAATTGTTACGCAGCGGTGACGCGGCGCGCGCCCTCATGCAGGGTGCAGCGCGCAGGCGCTACAGTGGGCGCACCACCCTCGCCTGCTCCTGCCCATGCGCAACCCCCGGCTGTTGATCACTGCCATCGTCCTGCTGCTGCTCGGCCTGGTCGTCAATCATTTCCTGCAACGGCCGCCGCCGCCGCAGTTCGCGCCCGACCTGCAGGGCACTCCGGCGGCCAACGCACCGGCGCTGCGCAGCAACAGCGACAGCGGCCTGCCCGGCTTCCTTCCGGCCGAGGCCCGCCAGACCATCGCACTGATCCAGCGCGGCGGCCCGTTCCCGCATCGGCAGGACGGCAGCACCTTCGGCAACCGCGAACAACAGCTGCCACAGCGCCCGCGTGGCTACTACCGTGAGTACACCGTCGACACGCCCGGTGCAGGCAACCGCGGCGCGCGGCGCATCGTCACCGGTGGCAACCCGCCCGATGCCTGGTACTACACCGATGATCACTACGAATCGTTCCGCAGCTTCACCGTACCGGCCTCCGGAGAACGCCCATGAGCCACGATGATTTCGGCCTCGGCCTGCATGACATCAACAACGCCGGCGTCTACGCGATCGACAGCTCCGATATCAGCGCGCTGTCGGCAGCGATGCGCGATGCCGACCTGAAGGTGATCCGGATCGACCTGGAGGGCGTGGGCGACAAGCGCACCCTGCTGGCGCGGCTGGCCGCCCAGCTTGATTTCCCTGCCGGCTTCGGCGGCAACTGGGACGCCCTGTCTGACAACCTGCGCGACCTGCAATGGCTGCCGGCCCATGGCTATGCGCTGTTCCTGGCCGACGTCGATGCCCTGCGCGCCGGAGCAGGCAAGGAGTTCGACACGCTGCTGGACATCCTGGATGAAGCCAGCCGTGACTGGGTAGGCCGCGACGTCCCGTTCTGGGTGTTCCTGTCACAGAGCGAATGACCTGGTAGAGGCCGACCTTGGTCGGCATGCACGTGAAGCCCATGGATCATCCACGCATGGCGTGGATCTACCCGGCGCAGCTGGATGCACAGTAGATCCACGCCATGCGTGGATGCGGCACCCTACCGGCTGCCGTTATCTTCCTGCAGCTCTTTCTTGAACGGGATATCCGGCGGCGGACGCGCCACTGCCGGCTGGTCCTGCATGTTCGGATCGGTGAGGCCACAGCCGCCACCGGCCTGCAGGATCGAGATCACGCAGGAAATCTTCGTGCTGGTACCCGGCAACGGAATCTCCATCGCCTTGACGCCCTTGCGCACCCATTCGGCGAGCAGCGATTCCTGCGGCACCCAATACTTGTCGAACGAGGTAGGCGTGTAGTCGTACGGCGGCCGCTTCAGCCATTTGCCGGACTCGGCGATGCGCTCCTTGCTCCAGCCGTCGTTGGCCCCACCGGGTGCGCCACGCTCGGCCTTGCCAGCCCCGTCCTGGCCGGCCACGCGTACGCTGCCGTCAGCGTTGAACAGACCATCGCCCTTGCCCGCACTGGTTTGCGCGGCGCCTTGGTTGGCACCGTCGCGATTGCGGCTGGAGGCGCCCCAGTCGTCACCGCGGGCGGGCGTTGCCCAGTTGCCTGGGGCCGGTGCCGGACGGGCGCCCGCCTGTGCGGCGGCGGTACTGGTCGTCGCAGGGCGCGCCACGCTGGCGCTGTTCTGGGCCGAACTGCCGGCGGGTGCCGGCGTCGGCGTGGTCGCGCTGCCTGCCGCAGTCGACGCGGCAGGTTGCGGAGCGGCAGCAACCTCCCGTTCGCGCACCTGCACCTCGCGCCCGGCAGGCGCACGCACCGTGGGCTCGCGCCCTGCGACGGTGGCCATGCGCACCTGCGGATCGGTCATCGCCTGCACTTCGCGCTCGCGCACCTGCACGTCGCGCTGCGGCACGCGTACCTGGATGTCGGTGGTGCGCATCGGCTGCGGCGCCACCGGCGCTTCAACCGTGCTGATTTCGCGCTCCTGCACCTGTACATCGCGCACGCGGGGAGCCTGCACTGCCACCTCGGGCGTGCGTACCGGCGTTGATATCGGCACAGACTGTACCGGCTGCACGCTGCGCTCGCGCACCGTCGGAATGGTGTCGCGAGGCACGATGCTGACCTCGGTGCGCGGCAGTGCGACCGGCGGCACCACGAATTCGGCGGTCGCCTCTGCAACCTCGGTCGCCTGTACCGGTGAGGGCGGCGGTGCGGCCACCGGCGCCGGCTCCACCTCGGGCGGCGGCGGCACGCTTGCGGTCGGTGCCGTGGCAGCGGCAGTAGAAGACGGCGCAGGTGCAGACGGTTGCGGCCGGGGCGCTGTCGCCGCTCCGGCATCCTGGCCTGCGGCTACAGCACCGGCCTCTGCAGCGGCAGCCGCCTCGGCACCGGGCTGGTCGCCGCCGCCTTCCTGTGCAGCACGTCCGACGAATTCAATCTGCACGCGCTCACCCTCGCTGCCCTGCTCGTCCGGCGAAGACGTGCGGATCACCGCCACCCACAGCAGCAGCAGGAAGAACAACAGATGCAGCAACGCGCTGAGCAGCGCCGAGGTCCAACGCATCCAGCGCTGGTCACGCGGCGCCGGATCCCAGTCCTGCCAGAACAGGCGGCGCAGGGACGCCCATGGCCCCAGCCCCGGCAAGCGCCCCGGAGGCCCGGGCAGCGGCCGCGGCATCAGCACTGCAATCACCTCGCGCGCGTGGAACGGACGCGGCAGCGGCGTCAGCGTCCGCAGCCAGATCGCCCAGCCGTACGGCAGGCCAGTGCTCTTCTCGAGGATGGGCGGTCGCTGCTGGCGCGCCAGCAGCAGGTCGATGAGTTGCTCGGCTCTGGGCAGAGGCACGCGTTGGCGATCAGGCGGCGTTGCCGCGCGGAATATACGGAGCGTGGCCGCTGTCGTGATCGGTAGCGTCACGCACCGCAGTCACCCCCGGCACACGGCCCATCAAGGTCTTCTCGATGCCCTGCTTGAGGGTGACGTCGGCCATGCCGCAGCCCTGGCAGCCACCGCCGAAGCGCAGAAGCACCACGCCGTCGGCCGAGACTTCCTGCACGGCGACCTTGCCACCGTGCGAAGCGAGCTGCGGATTGACTTCGTTTTCCACCACCCAATGCACGCGCTCGACCAGCGAGGCGGCATCGCCGGGCGCTTCGCCCTTGATCCGCGGCGCCTTGATCGTCAGCTGCTGGGTACCAGCGGTACCGGGCACGATGTCGATCTCCGCGCCATCGAGCCAGCCAACGCTGCTTGCGTCGACATAGAGGGTGAAGCCATCACAGTCCACCGCCCACTCGTCGCCGAGCAGGTCGGTCGGCTCGGCGAACTCAAGCCGGGCATCGGCACGCGGGGTGCCAGGATCGACCGCACTCAAGCGCACGCCCATGCCGGGCACGCCCTCGCGTTCGATCAGCTTGCGGAAATGGGTCTGGGCAGTGTCGGAGATCTGGATCATCAGGCTATTCTAGCCAAGTAAGCGTCAGCCGCTCATTCGATTTATACACCGGCCGGCGCATTGTTCAGTCAACACGAGGTGGAGGAACCCATGGCCGACCTGATTCCGCTGGCACAGGCCCGTTGCGTGCCGCGCAAAGGCAGCGACCACAAGCTGGGCGAGGCCCGGCTGGCCGAACTGCTGCCGCAGGTTCCCGGCTGGGAGCTGGCCGAGGCCGGCCAGGCGCTGGTGCGCACGTTCCGCTTCAAGGATTACTACGCCACCATGGCCTTCGTGAACGCGCTGGCCTGGATCGCCCACGGCGAGGACCATCACCCGGACCTCGGCGTCCACTACGACCGTGCCGTCGTCCGCTACTCCACCCACGACGTGGGCGGCCTGAGCGAGAACGACTTCATCTGCGCAGCGAAGACTTCGGCCCTGACGGAGCAACTGAAATGAACGTGCGATTGCTGAGCCTGTCCCTGCTTGCCGTGACCGGCCTGGCCGGCTGCGGCACCTCCGAGCCGCCGGCAGCACCGGCTACGGCACCCACCGAAGTGGCTGCGGTGAAAACCCCGCCGCCGCAATACCCGCTGGAACTGGCCTGCACCGGCGTGGGCGGTACCAGCACCTTCAAGGTGGTGATCGGCACCGACGGCAAACCCAGCGAGGTCACCCTGCTGACCGGCGCGGGCAACCCGCAGCTGGACGATCTGGCCAAGACCGCCGTGCAGGGCTGGCAGTTCAAGGCAGCCACCCGCAATGGCGAGGCCGTACCGGCTACGATCCAGGTGCCGGTCAGCTTCAACCCGCCGCAACCCAAGCCGGACCAGTGCTTCGCCATCGAAGAAAGCCTGCGCCGCGGCGGCTGATCGCCTGCCGGTGACGAGGCCAGCCGACGCCCGCCTCGCCTTTGCCGCCCCGGCCCGTGCCGGGGCGATTGCTTGATGACAAGGAACGCGTCGGTACATGCTGCAGATTCCCCCCGAAAACATCTGGATCGCCCTGGCGGTCACCCTCGCTGCGGGCCTTGCCACCGCCATCGGCAGCCTGCTGGTGCTGTTCTCGCGTCGCCCCAATCCGCGCCTGCTGGCCTTCGGCCTGGCCTTTGCCGGCGGCGCGATGGTGTACGTCTCGCTGTCGGAGATCCTCAACAAATCCATCGCCTCGTTCGCGCTGGCCTATGGTGAACGCACCGGCTTCACCTACGGCACCCTCGCCTTCCTGCTGGGCGTGGTGGTGATCGTGCTGATCGACCACTTCATTCCCAACCCGCATGACAGCCTGGACAAGCAGGACCCGGCCTTCCGCGAGAACAGCCGCGAATACCTGAAGCGGGTCGCCCTGCTGACGTCGGTGGCGATCACCGCGCACAACTTCCCGGAGGGGCTGGCGACGTTCTTCGCGACGCTGGAGAGCCCGTCGGTGGGCATGCCGCTGGCCTTCGCCATCGCCATCCACAACATTCCCGAGGGCATCGCCATTGCGGTGCCGGTGTACTTCGCCACGCAGAACAAGTTCTATGCGTTCGCCGCCAGCCTGCTGTCAGGCCTGGCCGAGCCTGTGGGCGCGGCAATCGGCTATGTACTGCTTTCCGGCTCGCTGTCCCACGCCACGTTCGGCTGGGTGTTCGGCCTGATTGCCGGTGTGATGGTGTTCCTGGCGCTGGACGAGCTGCTGCCGGCGGCCAAGCGCTACGCCAAGGGCCACGAGACCGTCTATGGCCTGGTGGCCGGCATGGGTACGCTGGCGATCAGCCTGGTGCTGTTCAAGTGGTGAGGGATTTCCGGCCAACGGGCTGAGCCCCCCTCGCGGCTGGCGGAGCGAGATGCTGCGGTTGGGCCGGGCGAGGTGGGTATGCGGGGGACGCCGTAAACCCATCCATGGGGGCTTGGGCGCGCCATCCATGGCGCTTACACCCCCGCAAACCCACCTCGCCCGGCCCCTGACAGGCTACGTGCGTGCCAGCCGCGCGATGAAAGGATTAAAAGCGAAGCCCGCGCTGCGCGCGTGAGTCGAGCGTTGCTCGACTCTACAATGGCTGCGTGCAGCCTGGGGTCTACGCTGCGGCTGTCGGGTCCGCCTTGTAGCGAGCCGAGCACCGCAGGTCCGGCGAGGGCGAAGAGGCGCGGGTGTTTGAGCGCAGCGAGTTCCGCGCCGCCCCTCGGCGGACCGAGGAGCACAGGGCACCGGCGCGCAGCGCTGGCTCGCGGATGGCGGCGTGTTTCTTTGGTTACTTTCTTTGCACGAGCAAAGAAAGTGACAAGCCCACTTATCGCAGGGAAACGACGGCTCCAGCCAAACGCCCGGCGCCGCCGAACCGCCCTTAGCGAAGTCGATCCAGCGCCTCGACCAGCTCATCGGCCAGCGGCGCGTTCAGCACATACGGGCTCTTGCCGTCGTCCAGCGCGAACTCCAGCGACGCGGCATGCAGGAACAGGCGCTTCAGCCCGATCTGCTCACGAAGCCGCTTGTTGACCGCAGGATCGCCGTATTTGTCGTCACCGGTGACCGGATGCCCCAGATGCTGGGCGTGCACGCGGATCTGGTGGGTGCGGCCGGTTTCGATGCGCACCTCGCAATAGGAATGGCCGCCCTTGCGCTCCAGCACCCGGAAATGGCTGATGGATTCCTTGCCGATCGCGTTGACCTGCACATGACGCTCGCCGCCCTGGCGCAGACCCACGTGCAACGGCGCGTCGACCGTCATCACCCCGTCCGGCATGCGCCCGGCCAACAGGGTCAGGTAGCGCTTGCGGATACCGGCGCCGTGGTCTTCACGCAGCAGTGCCTGCAGCTCGCTCAGTGCCGAACGCTTCTTGGCCACGATCAACAGGCCCGAGGTGTCACGGTCCAGCCGGTGGACCAGTTCGAGGGTCTGCCCGGGGCGCAGAGCGCGCAGGGTCTCGATGGCGCCGAAGCTGATGCCGCTGCCACCATGGCTGGCGACGCCCGTCGGCTTGTTCAGCGCCAGCAGCCGGGCATCTTCGAAGACGATGGCCTGCTCCAGCCGACGCATGAACGCCTCGGGCGGCCCCGCCTTGTCTCCCTCTTCGCTGAGACGAACCGGCGGTATCCGCACTTCGTCGCCGGCCTCCAGCTTGCGCTCGGCCTTGGCGCGGCCGCCATTGACGCGCACCTGCCCGCTGCGGACCAGCTTGTAGACCAGGCTGCGCGGGGCACCCTTGAGCTGGCCGAGCAGGAAATTGTCCAGGCGCTGGCCGGCGCGGTCGGCCGGAACGGTGATCATGCGCACGGAAGGCTTGTCGCCGGCCGGCTTGGTGGGGTCTTGTGCAGTCATCAGCCTGTTTATTCTGTTACACTCGGGGGGCGAGATAAGGGATTGATTTCGTTGGAAGTTACTCAGGGCCAGAAGCCCCGCTTCCGACGAATCCGGCACAGTGCGCGACCACCGCCCGCGGGGCGGCCATGTTAGCGGCTCACCGGCGTTCCCGGCCATCGCCGATTGCCTGACACGCAGTCGCGCTGAACATGTCCCGTGCGGCGCTCCAGCCTGGCTGACAGCTGCCTCCGGCCCTGCAACACCCAAAACCAGAAAATTGAAGCGCTCCCGCGGCCTGCCGTGGTGTCGTAGCGCTGGAAACCCAAGCCGCCCTCCCCGCGCTTGCGCGAATGGGCGGCGAGCCGTGTCCAGAGGCGAAACTCCATGGCGTTCCGCGCGGTAGCCGCTTGCGAGGAACGCAACAATGAAGCGAATGCTGATCAACGCCACGCAGGCTGAAGAGCTGCGTGTTGCCATCGTGGATGGCCAGTCGTTGTATGACATCGACATCGAGCAGCCGTCCAAGGAACAAAAGAAGTCCAACATCTACAAGGGCCGGATCTTCCGCATCGAGCCCTCGCTGGAAGCGGCCTTCGTTGAATACGGTGGTGGCCGCCATGGCTTCCTGCCGCTGAAGGAAATCTCCCGCGATTACTTCCAGGCCGGTGTCGACCACAACAAGGCCGGCATCCGCGAGCTGCTGAGGGAAGGCCAGGAAATCGTCGTCCAGGTCGACAAGGAAGAACGTGGCAACAAGGGCGCCGCCCTGACCACGTTCATCTCCCTGGCCGGCCGTTACATGGTGCTGATGCCCAACTCCCCCAGTGCCGGCGGTGTTTCCCGTCGCATCGAGGGTGAAGACCGGGCGGCCCTGAAGGACGCTCTGGACAAGCTGAACATCCCCGACGAAATGGGCGTCATCATCCGTACCGCCGGCGTCGGCCGCGATGCGGAAGAGCTGCAGTGGGATCTGGATTACCTGCTGAACGTCTGGCGCGCCATCGCCGAAGCCGCCCTGAGCAAGCCGGCCCCGTTCCTGATCTACCAGGAATCGCGCCTGATCGTGCGCGCCCTGCGTGACTACCTGCGCGCCGACATCGGCGAGATCCTGGTGGACACCGAGGAGATGTACGAGCACGCCAAGGAGTTCATGCAGCAGGTGATGCCGCAGACCCTGCGCAAGCTCAAGCATTACAAGGACGACATCCCGCTGTTCAACCGCTTCCAGATCGAATCGCAGATCGAAGGCGCCTACGAGCGCAACGTGCGCCTGCCGTCGGGCGGCTCGATCGTGGTCGACCAGACCGAAGCGCTGACTGCCGTCGACGTCAACTCCTCGCGCGCCACCAAGGGCAGCGACATCGAGGACACCGCGTTCCAGACCAACCTGGAAGCGGCCGAAGAAGTGGCCCGCCAGCTGCGCCTGCGCGACCTCGGCGGCCTGGTGGTGATCGACTTCATCGACATGGCCTCCAACAAGCACCAACGTGAGGTCGAGAACCGCCTGGCCAACGCGCTCAAGTACGACCGTGCACGCGTGCAGGTCGGCCGCATCTCGCGCTTCGGCCTGCTGGAAATGAGCCGCCAGCGTCTGCGCCCGAGCCTGGGCGAATCCAGCCAGATCGTCTGCCCGCGTTGCGACGGCCATGGCCGCATGCGCAGCGTCGAGTCGCTGTCGCTGTCGATCATCCGCGTCGCCGAAGAGCATGCGATGAAGGAGAACACCGGGCAGGTGCTGGTACAGGCCCCGGTGGAGATCGCCAATTACCTGCTGAATGAAAAGCGCGGCGCGCTGGGCGAAATCGAGAAGCGCCACGAGGCGCCGATCGTGATCGTTGCCGACGAACAGCTGCACACCCCGCATTACACCGTCACCCGCCTGCGCGACAACGAGCTGGGCGAGGAAAGCGGCAAGCCGAGCTACCAGCGCGGTACCCCGCGCAAGCTGCCGGTGCACGCGCTGACCAAGGGCCAGCTGAACATCCCGCCGCCGATGGTGACCCAGGTCAAGCACAACTCGCCCGCCCCGGTGCGCGAGGAAGTGGAACCGGTCGCCGCCCCGGCACCGGCACCGGTGGCCGCAGCGGCCCCGGCAGCCGCCGCCAGTGGCGGCGTCGTCGGCTGGCTCAAGCGCATCTTTGGCGGCGAGCCCGCTCCCGCTCCTGCGCCGGCACCGGCTGCGCGCCAGCAGCAGGATGGCGGCCGCCGTGACCGCAACAAGGATCGCAACAAGGACCGCAAAGACCGTCGCGAGGACAGCCGTGGCAACGGCGGCAATGGCAATACGCAGCAGCAGAAGGACGGCGGCAACCGCAAGGACCGCGGTGAGCAGCGCAAGGATGGCCGCAACGGCGGCAATGGCGGCAGTCAGGCCAATGGCAATAATGGTCAGCAGCAGCCGCAGCAGCAGGGCAAGCCGAAGGATGCCCAGCAGCCGCAGCAGCAGAACAAGCCGCGCAACGAACAGGGCCAGGGGCAGCAGCAGCCGAAGCTGAAGCAGCCGAGGCAGCCGCGCCCGCAGGACGGTGACAAGCCGGCCGAGAAGCCGCAGCGTGCCGCTGCCGAAGCCCCGGCCGATGTCGTGACCGCTGCTGCTGCCGTGGCTACCACGACTGCGGTTGCGGCCACGGTTGCGGTGCAGGAAGAAAAGGCACTGGCACCGGCCGTCGCCACTGAAAATGTGGTCGACACCGTCGCGGCCGCGGACACCGCCGCAGCGACCGATGCCGAGGTCGTGGTTGCGACCGGGGCTGCCGAGGATGCTGCGGCCGATGCCGCAGGCGATCAGACCGGCGAAGGCGCAACCCGCCGCCGCCGTGGCCGTCGCGGTGGTCGTCGTCGTCGTCGTGGTGGCGCCGAGAACGCTGCAGGTAGTGACGTACTGGGTGATGACCTGGACGACGGCGATGATGCCGAGGGCGAGGACAACGACGGCGATTCGGTCGAGCAGACCGCCCCGGCTTCGGTCGGCGCACCGGCAGCTGCCGTGCAGCCGTCGCGTTCGCAGCCGGAATTCGATTTCGATGACGAAGTCGAGCCGGTCGCTGCTGATGCCGGCAAGCCGGCACGTGCGCCGGTTGCAGTGGCTGCCGCGGTTGCGCCGGTTGCTGCCGTAAGCAGTGCCGTGGTCGAGGCAGCCGCTCCAGTGGCCGCCGCAGTGCAGACTCCGGCTCCGGTGGAAGCAGTCGCCAAGGTCGAACCGGCCCCGTCGCCGGTGCAGACCAGCATGCTGGATGCCATCGATGCAGCGACGCCGGTGCAGCCGGCGCCTGAAGCGGCTCCGGTGATCGAGGCGAAGCCGCCGGTGGTCGAGACCGCTGCTGCGATCGAAGCCGCTCCGGTCGCTGAACCGACCGCAGTGGTCGAAGCCGCACCGGTGGCCGAGCCGAAGCCGCTGGTGGCCGATGTTGCGCCGGTGGTTGAAGCTGCTCCGGCAGTCGAACCGAAGGCCGAGGTTGAAGTCGCCCCGGTCGCCGAGCATCCCGCAGCCCCGGTGGCTGTCGAAGCCGCACCGGTGGAGGCCGCTGCGCCGGTCGCCGATGCGGTCGTGCCGGCGCAGGTCGACCCGATCGCCGATGGCCATGCCGACGCTGCCGCACAGGCCGCTGACGCGCAGGCGTCGGAAGAAGACGAAGACGCCGGCAAGCGCACGCCACCGGTCGCCTGATCGATCCTTGATCGGCAACAACGAAACGGCGGGGATCGATGATCCCCGCCGTTTCTGTTTGTGACGTATCAGATGCCGTAGCGAACGCCTGCCGCGTCGCCACGCGAGGCCGTTATCAGGGCTTCGGCGCGAACTGCAGCCGGGTCCACACCCCGTAGTGATCGGAGGCCCAGCGGCCGCCGTCATCAGGCTGGTCGAACAGGATCTTCGCTTCGCGCGCGACCATCTTGTCCTGCTGGAAGAAGATGTGGTCGATCCGCGACGGCGCCTGGTAGTAATGGCGGTTGAGCGTACTCACACCCGCCAGGTCGGTGTTGACGTGCACGCTGCCGTAGCTGTCACCGTAGTGGCTGCGCAGTTCGCTCAGATCGCCGGCATCGACCAGGGCGTTGAAGTCGCCGGCAATCACCACCGGTGCCCCCGCAGAACTGCCGGCGATGAAACGCAGCAGATCCTCGACCTGGCTGCGGCGGATGCGCTGGCCGGCGTCGTCACTGCGCTCGTTGAGATGGGTGGCATAGACATTGACCGGCCTGCCCTCCACGTCGATGCGCAGATGGGCCACGGTGCGGTAGTCATCCAGCGGCAGCAGCAGGTGCTCGCCATGCGCCAGGATCGGGCGCCGGGTCAGCAGCGCATTGCCATAACGCTTGGGTGCACCCACCGGATCGGTGGACACGAATACGTACCGGTAGCCGAGCTGGCTGGCCAGCCACTGCGCCTGGTTGCGCACGTTGCGCTTCTGGATCACCTCCTGCAGCGCGATGGCATCGGGCTGCAGGCGCTTGAGCTCGGCCACGATCGTGCGACGACGGCTGGGCCAGTCCTCGCGGTCGTGGTGCAGGTTGAATGTGACCATGCTCATGCCGGGTTCGCCGACCGCTGTGGCCGCGCCAGCCGCGCTGGCCGGCTCAGCGGCTGGCGCCAGCCCGGGCAGGGCCAGCGCGATCGCCAGCCCCAGCGCGCAGAAACCGCGACCGATTCCGAGCGGACCTCGCATGCTTACTTTTCCTTGCGTTCGGCGCGGCGCACCGCGCTGGGCACATCGATCTCGACGCGTGCCGGCAACTGGTGCACATGCAGCTCGTTGTTGACCCATTCCGCCGCCTCGCCGTTGACCGTCGCCTGGCCCGGCTCGCCTGCATACGGCCATGGCAGCACCACGCCACCGGCCGGCGACACCAACCCGGGCTGCACTTCCAGCACCAGCTGCTTGTCGCTGCGCTGCAGGCGATAGTTGAGCTGCCCCTGCGGCGTGCGCAGGCCCTGCACGGCAATGCCCTCGCCCTGCAGCCACGCCACCGGGATACCGGCGGCCAGCACCAGCGCCTCATCCGCATCGCGGTTGTAGCCGAACATGTCCAGCGCCGAACGGACGAAGTCCGAGGCCACCCAGGCATGCGGCAGGTCACCCACGAAGAACGGCTTGCGCGGCGTGCGCGAGACGACCTCGGCCCACTGGTTCCAGGCCTGCGGCGCACGATCCTTGAAGAAGAACTCGGTGGCCTGCCAGGCACGATCACGCCATCCCAGGCGCACGAACGCGGCGACGTTGCGCCATTCGTACGGCGTGTAGTCCTTCCATTCGCGCTTGCCATCGCGGCGCGCGACGAATTCGTTCCAGTAACGCTGGAAGGTCGCGTCCAGCGCCTCCTGCGGCAACCGCCCCTGCTCGCCGCCCGGCGCCAACGCGATCGTGGTGGAGGTGGCGTCGAAGTCACCCAGCTCGGCCGAGCCCGGCAGGTAATCAATGCGGTGCTGCTGCATGGCCGCCAGCAGCGAGGCCTGCAGGTCATCACGGAACTGATCGCGCGACTCGCTGATCTGCATCGCCTCGACCTTGCCCAGCTGCGCCGCCAGTTGCGCGGCGTCCTTGTAACCACGCAGCGCCCAGAAGTTGTCCCAGTACGAATGCATCGGCTTGGCCGAATAGCCCTCGTGGCTGATCGAGGCCGGCATCATCCCGTAGAAGGCAGGATTGCGCGCGCGGTTCTCCTCGGTGCGCTCGCTGCCGCGCAGTTGCTCCATGTAGCTGTAGGCGCCCAGCACATGCGGCCACATCTGCTCGAGGAAGGCCGTGTCGCCGGTATAGCGGCCGTACTCGGCGATGTTGTAGATCAGTTCGCCGTGGCTGTCGTTCTCCGGCACCGGGTCGCTGCCACGCGCATCGACGCAGCACGGCACCTTGCCGTTTTCAAACTGATAGGGCGCATACCAGGTCACGTAGTCACGCACGGCATCGCTGCGCCCCATCCGCAGCAGGCCTTCGGAGATCATCGCGCCATCGCGGATCCAGCTGCGTGCATAGGAGCGCGTACCGGGCTGCAGGCGCGGGCCGACCCGCGAGATCAGCATGTGCGCCACCGCGGTGCGCAGGGTTTCCACCAGCGGTTGGCCGGCGGCGGGCACCTGCAGGGTCACCACGCCCAGCTTGTCGCGCCACATCGTCGCCACCTGCTGCTGTGCCTTGGCCACGTCCAGCGCCTGCGGCGCCCAGCTGCCGGTCTGCGGCAGCACGATCGCCACCTCGCGGCTCTGCCCGGGTTCGAGCTTGATCGTGTACAACAGTGCGCCGGACGCCATGCCGGTCGGGTCCTTCACCGCAGTAGTGCCGGGCAGCTTGCCGCTGGCCAGGTGCATCGCATCCAGTTTGCCGTCGAAGCTGCTGGCAAAGCGCGCATCCGGTACCTGCAGGGGATACAGCCGCGGTTCGCCATTGATGCGCACCAGCTGCTCGCCCACGTCCAGGCTGTCGATGCGGCTGAAGCCGCCCACGGTGTTGAGGAACTGGGTGGGTGGATTGACCTGCCACGGGCGGATCGCCAGGGCCAGGGTGTATTCGTGCGCGACCTTGTCCGGATTGCTCAAGCGGTAGCGCCCGATCAGCTGGGCGCGTTCGGGCGTGCCCTGCACGAAGCTGGTCACCGACAGGCCGGCCTTCTCGTGCACCCAGTCGACCGTGGCGATCGGCAGGTAACGATCCTGCAGCGACTGGCTGATGGCAACGTTCGACCAGTCAAGCAGCTTGCCGTCGAGGCGGATGAACGGCTCGATGCTGAAGCTGCCCTTGGCCGGCTCCAGCGCACCGTCCTCGCTGATCAACGCCTGTTCCTGGCCACCGTCCAGGCCAAGCAGCGTCCAGTACGGTTGCTCGCCAACGTAAGCGCGCGGCAATGCGCCACGCGGCAGGTCGGCCGCCACCGAGGACAGGAAGGCATTGGGAGTCGCGGCGAACGCCAGCGGCTTCAGGGTGATGTCACGGATGCCGTAGCGCCAGTTCGGCCCGCCCTGCAGGTCGAAACGCACGTAGCGCGCATCGGTGTCGGGCAGTGCCAGCCAGTCCCGGCCTCCGGCACCTGCGGTCACTTCGCGCACGGTACGCCAGTCACGGCCATCCTCGGAGATACGCACGGTGTAGCGGTTCGCTTCCAGGCTGGGCAGCCAGTCGATCACCGCACCGCCGATCTCGCGGCTCTTGTGCAGGTCCAGGCTGATGGTCTGCTGCTTGACCCCACCGCTGATCCAGAAGGTATCGGACTTGCCGTCGATCATCCGGTCCTGCAGCGCGGTTGCGGTATCGGCGATCACCGAGGGCCGCAGCGCCGAATCATCCTGCGCGGGCAGCCCCTGCAGGGTCAGCTTGTCGAAGCACACGGTACCGCGACCGCCGACCTTGCTGTAGACCGTGAATTCCATCGACGCGCTGCGCGCCATGTCCTTCTCTGGCGATGGCCCCCAGGCCTTGTCGATCTGCCGGCGGCGGTACTCCACCGGCGTCCACGCCTTGGGGAAGGCATAACCGGGGCGGTTGACCCACCACACGTTGTCGCCGCTGGCGTCGATCAACTTGAACTGCAGGTCATTGGACGGCGAATCACCGCGCAGCTGGAAGCCGAAACGATAGTTGGCCGGGTACTCGATGTTCAGTGGACGACGGATGCCGACGTAACCGGAGACCTCATGGAAGTCGTAATCCAGGCACAGCGCGCGGCCACCGCCAGCGCCACTGACCGGCCGCAGCGAGCCGCTGACCTGGTCGGACAACACCAGCTTCCAGGCGCTGATGTCGTCGAAATCATCCAGCACCTTCGGCGCGGGCAGCGCCGGTGGTGCGGCGATCGCCAGGGAAGACCACAACAGGCCCAGTCCAACGGCGATCGCACGCATCATCCCTTCACACTCCCCAGCAACAATCCTTGGATGTAGTACCGCTGCAGCACCAGGAACAGCGCCAGCACCGGAACCACGGTGACCACTGCGCCGGCCATCATCATTTCCACGTCCATGATGTGTTCGCGCGAGAGGGTGGCCAGGGCCACCGGCAAAGTGTAGTGCTCCTGGTCGGTCAACACGATCAAGGGCCACATGAAATCGTTCCAGGCGCCCATGAAGGTGAAGATCGCCAGCGTCACCAGCACCGGCTTCAGCATCGGCAGCACGATCTGGAAGAAGATCCGCAGCTCCCCTGCCCCGTCGATGCGTGCCGCTTCCAGCAGCTCATCGGGAATGGAGCGGGCGTACTGGCGCACCAGGAAGATGCCGAACACGCTGGCCAGCGCCGGCACGATCACGCCGCCGAAACTGTTGACCAGGCCCAGCTGCTTCATCAACAGGAACAGCGGCAGCATCGCCACCTGTGCCGGGATCACCAACGCCGCCATCAGTACCTGGAACAGCCGCTCACGGCCGGCGAACTGCAGCTTGGCGAAAGCGTAGCCGGCCATCGTGTTGAGCAGCAGCGAACCGAGGGTGATCGCCAGCGACACCAGCAGGCTGTTGGCGAAGTTGCCGCCCATGCCGGTGCGCGCGAACAGCTCGGTGTAATTGTGCGTGGTGATGCTGGACGGCAGCAGCGGCGGTGGGAAATGGGTGGCCTCGCCCTGCGGCATGAACGACACCGACAGCATCCACAGCAACGGTGCCAGGCTGACCAGGGCCAGCACCAGCAGCGCGCCATTGATCATCCACGGGTGCCAGCGTGACTGGCCGATTTCACGACTCATACCAACTGCCTCTTGCGGCCAAAGCGCAGCATCACGGTGGTCACCGCCAGGATGATCAGGAACAGCAGGAACGCCACAGCCGAGGCGCGTCCCAGGTTCCACCACTTGAAGCCTTCCTCGAACATGAAATACAGCACGCTGACGGTGCTCTGCAGTGGGTCGCCGCGGGTCATCACATAGGGTTCGGCGAACAGCTGGAAGTAACCGGATACGGTGATCACCCCGACCACCAGCAGCACCGGGCCGAGCATCGGCAGGGTGATGTGCAGGAACTGCTTCCAGCGCGAGGCGCCGTCGATGCGCGCGGCCTCGTACAGGTCATGCGGGATCGCCTGCAGGCCGGCCAGGAAGATCACCATGTTGTAGCCGAAGTTCTTCCACACCGCGAACAGCATGATGGTCGGCATCGCCCAGTTGGGATCGCCCAGCCAGTCGATCGGGCTGATGCCAAGATGGCCCAGACCGTAGTTCACCAGGCCATAGCTGGTGTGGAACAGGTAGCGCCAGATCACCGCCACCGCCACCAGCGTGGTCACCACCGGGGCGAACAGCGCGGTGCGGAACAGCGCCTTGAAGCGCGCGGCCGGGGCATTGAGCAGCATCGCCGCGCCCAGCGATACGCCGATCGACAACGGCACGCCGATCACCACGAAATAGGTGGTGTTCCACAGCGACTTCCAGAACATCGGGGTCTGCAGCAGGTCGATGTAGTTGCCAAGACCCACGAAGCGCAGGTTGCTGCTGTCGGCCAGCGCATACAGGTCGAAGTCGGTCACGCTCAGCGCCAGCGCCGAAGCCACCGGCAGGCCGAAGAACACACCAAGCACGATCAGCGAGGGGCCGGCGAAGATCCAGCCGGCAAGCGAAGTACGTTTCATTGCGGGCTCCCGGCCGCGACTGCACTGGTCGAACCCGAGGGGGGTGCGCTGCGCTGCAGGCGTTGTTGTTCATGCATCCAGCGACGCTTGGCCAGCACCTTGTCCACGCGCTGGTCCAGTTCGGCCACGGCCTTGTCCTGCGGCAGGCCGCCACGCACCACCTGTTCGGTGACGATGCGCATTTCCTGCACGATGCGCTCCCATTCGAGCACCTTCGGGGTCGGCTTGACCCGCTCCAGCTGGTCTCGGAAGGCGGCGGCAAGTGGATCGTTGGCCAGCGAAGGCGCATTCCAGGTGCTTCGACGCGGCGGCAGGTCGCCGATGATCGCGTGGAAGCGCGCCTGGATTGCCGGCCGCGACAGGAATTCGATCAGCTTCCAGGACGCTTCCTTCTGCTGCGACTTGCGGAAGATCACCAGGCTGGTTCCACCGGCGATGCCCGCGCCCGGACCGTCCGGACCCGGCAGCGCGGCCGTGCCCCACTGCCCTTCCAGTTCCTTCGGCTGCAGCTTCTTGAACTCGCGGATGTTCCAGGGGCCGGAAATGTAGAACACGTTGAAGCCGCGGAAGAATTCATCCCAGACGTTGGAGATCTGCGTCTCGGACATCTTCGGCGCCCAGCCCTGCTCGAACATGTTGGCGTAGAACCCCAGCGTGCGGCGGAAGCCGGGGCTGGAGAAATTGCCACGGGTGTCGTCGTCGCGCAGCAGCGGATCGGGCTGCTGCAGGGCCAGCGACAGCTGCTGCTCGAACTCGTTGATCGGCATCAGCACCGCATAGCGGTTCGGGCCCTGCATGCGCTTGATCGCGGCCATCTGCTCGTCCCATTCGGCCCAGGTGCGCGGCGGATGGTCGAAGCCGGCCTTGGCCAGCAGGTCCTTGCGGTAATAGATCAGGCGGGTATCGACGTACCACGGCACCCCGACCAGCTCGTTGTGGATCACGTTGGTATCCCAGATGCCCTGGAAGTAGTCCTTCGGATCGACAACGGTGGAATGCTGCACGAACGGCTGCAGCGGCGTGAGCGCGTTGAGTTCGGCGAACTCGGGTACCCAGGTGTTGCCCAGCTGGCACACATCGGGCAGGCCGTCGGCGGCAAATGCGGTCAGCAGCTTTTCGTGCGCGGCCGTCCACGGGATGTTCTGCACATCGACCTTGATGCCGGGGTTCTCCGCTTCGAATTCGTGGATCAGCTCGCTGACCACTTCAGCCTCGCGCCCCATCGCCCAGAAGCGCACGGTGGTGGTGCCCTGCTCCTGGCGGGCACAGCCGGCCATGAACAGCGCGGCCAGTGCAGGCAATGCCCAGCGTCGCAGGCGGTGTTTCCAGTCGTGCACCTTGTTACTTCCCCTGGCCGGTGTTGCGGTTGGCATTGTTTTTCTGTTCCTGCGCGGCGGCCGCACGTGATTCGGCGATACCGACCGCACGCGCTGCGGCGGCCTTCTCATCCTTCTGCAGCTCCAGCGGCTGGAAGGAGCCTTCCGGCGCCAGCCAGCCTCCACTGAAGCCCGCCCGTTCCAGGCCCTTGCGGATGTACGGGTTCTTCTTCATCACGTCCCAGACGAAGTCGTTGCGGTAGTTGGCGATCATGGTCAGGATCGGGCCTTGGTCGATGGCGATGTAGTCGCTGGCGACCCAGCCACGATCGGGTACCACCCGCCCGGTCTTGATCGGGATGTCGTAGCTGAAGCTGGGATTGAACGAATCCAGGAAGCCATAGCTGGAGTAGATGTAGTCGCCGTAGCGCTTGTGCATCTCCAGCGTGGCCGGAATCACTTCCTCGGGCGCGAACACGACCGACGAGATCGCGGCGGTCGGCGCGATCGTACCGTCATCGAAATTCTCGCGCAGGCCTGCGCCGCGCGATGAGTAATGGCGGAACTGGCGCTGCTCGCCCCGGTATTCCTGGGTGGTGTTCTGCGGACCATCGCTGGCGGTCAGGCCCCAGACGTTCTCGCCATATTCCTTCCAGTTCATCGGATTGGCGATGGCGTACTCGCGCTGGGCCAGCGCCGCCGAACGGCTGTTGAGGAAGTAGGTGCTGCCACGCTCGCGCATGTACGCATCCTGGATATCGCGGAAGTCGATCCAGACGTGGCTGTACTGGTGGCCGAACAGCGGACCGAAGGACAGGTATTCCTGGCCCTGGTAGACGCCCCAGTCGTTGTCGTAAGTGCGCGTCCACACCGTCCACGCATCCGGGCTGACCGGGTGGCTGGGCGAGCCCAGGGCGAGGATGTAGACCATCATCGCCTCGTTGTAGCCCATCCAGTCATGGTCGATGAAGCCGTTCTCGGGGAACCAGCCCATCGAGATCAGCGGCGCACGCTGCTGCAGCCACGGCCAGTCGACCTGCTTGTACAGGGTGTCGGCGATCTGCCGGATTTCCTTCTCGCGCGGATCGTCGCCGTCGTAGTACGACTGGGCGAACAGCACGCCCATCATCAACAGCGCGGTATCCACCGAGGACAGTTCCACCCAGCTGTCGTAGCGGCGCCCTTCCTGCATGTCCAGGAAGTGGTAATAGAAGCCCTTGTAGCCGGCCTTGCCGGTGCGCTGCGGGCCCATCGGCACGTCGCGGAAGAACTTCAGGGTGGTCAGGGTGCGGTCGATCGCCTGGTTGCGGCTGACCCAGCCGTTCTCGATGCCGATCGGATAAGCGGTCAGGGCGAAGCCGACCGAGGCGATGCTGGCGAACGGCCGCGACGGATAGCGGTCCGGGGTCAGGCCGTTGATCTCGTTGGTGGTATCCCAGAAGAACTGGAAGGTGCGGCGCTCGATGTCATCGAAAAGCGGCGGCAGCTCCGGCTTCATCGGCCGCGGCGGTGCGTCGGCCTCGATCAGGATCACCGGCGGGCGCGGCTTGGCAGGCTCCTGCTGGGCCGGTTTGCAGGCGGCGATGGCCAGGGTCATCGCAGCGGCGGTCATCAGGTGGCGTGCCTGCATGGCGCGGTTCCTCCGGTGGGCTGATCGATGAAAGAGCATAACGTCCAATGACCTGAAATCGTTTACAAAGTGCGGTCTTAAAAAACCACGGAAACGTGGTTGATGACACCGCGGTCATTGCCCACGCCATTGCCCCCTGCCCGGCAATGGCGTGGGCAATGGACCGGCCCGGAGGCCGGCCATTGCCGTTGAAACCGGAGCCATCGGCGAACCGATGGCTCCGTGATGCTGCATCAGCGCTCCGCTTAGAAGCGGAAGCCCACTTCCGCCTTGACCTGGCGCGGGGTACCGATGACGTCACCGGTCTCGTTGTAGCTCACCAGCAGCGTGCCGTCCTGCTTCACGTAGTTCAGGTTCGAGAAGTTGTCGAAGTTGAGCACGTTGATGATGTCGATACGGGCATACAGCTCGGTATCGCCGGCCAGCTTGAAGGTCTTGGTCGCCTGCAGATCCAGCGAGCGGTAGCCGAAGATCTTGCCGCCGAGCAGGAAGTGACCATTGCCCGACGGGGTGCCGGCAGCCGGGGTCGGCATGCAGTTCGAATTGCCGGCCTGGGCGATGCAGGACCAATCGTTGCCCGGGGTCGGCGTAGCCAGGGTCAGCTTGCCGCCAAAGGTGATGCCCCAGAAACCGTCATACGAACCGGTGACCACCAGGCGATGACGCGGCGCGCCATTGGACTTGATGGTCGGGTACTCGCCGATGGTGCCGCGATCGAACGAGTAGTGCTCGTTGATGTTGCGGTTGTGGCGCGCATTGGTCCAGGTGTAGGCGATCGAGGTGCCCCAACCGCTTTCCTTGCTGTACGGCTTCTGCGCCGACAACAGAAGCTGGGTGGAGCGGGTCTTGATGCCCTGCTGGCCGATGATCAGGCTGCCGAAGCCCGGGATGTTGCAGTTCCACGGCTGGCCGTAGGTCGGCTCCTTGGCACCACACAGCATCTGGTTGTCAAAGAAATTGCCGTTGTTGAAGCGGTTGCCCAGGGTGAAGGCGAAGCCGTCATAGGTCAGCGTGCGCGAGATCGTGGCATCGGTCAGCCACTCGCCGAACTGGTTGCTCATGCCCAGGCTGAACTGGTCAGCGTAGGGCACCTTCATGTTGTTGTTCAGCAGATCGACTTCCATGCCTTCGTTGCTGGTGGAACCCAGCAGCGCCTGCACGTTCTCAATGCCGTTCAGCAGGTTCGGATTCCAGTCGAAGCAAGGGGTCTGGCCATACATGCAGTTGCCGGTGGCCGGGTTACGGAAATACACGGTCGGCTGCGGCAGCGCCAGCTTTGTGGTTTCCAGTGCCAGGTTGTCGAACAGATCGCGATCATAGGAACGGCCGGCGCCACCGTGGAACACGTGCTGCTCGTCGGCGTTGACGTCATACGAGAAGCCCAGGCGCGGCTGCCAGGCATTCTTGAAGTTCTTGCGGTTGCGGCCGGTGCTGATGTAGTCGTTGACGTCCAGACCGCTGCGCGCGAGGGTTTCGGCGTAGGTCTGGGAGACGCCTGCCGGCGCGTTCGGATCCTGCGAGAACAGTGCTTTCACAACCTCCGGCGGGGTCACGAAATCGGTATAGATCGGATTCTTCTCGTAATCCCAGCGCAGGCCGATGTTCAGCTGCAGGTGGTCGTTGACCTGCCAGTCATCCTGGATGAACAGACCGATCTGCTTGACCTTGGCGCGCACTTCAGACTGCACGCCGGTGACACCGGTGCTGGCCTTGGTGAACTGCGCCTTGTACGGGGTGCTGGACGGGAAGGCGGGGTTGTCGATGGTGTAGGAGAACTGCGGATTGATCTGCGCCGCGTCGGAGGCGTACAGATCGATCTGCTTGTACTTGGCACCCATCTTGATGGTGTGGTCACCGGCCCACTGCAGACCATCGAGGGTCAGGTTGTCCTCGATCGCCCAGCCCTTCTGGCCCTTCACCTGCGAGGCGAAGGCATCGGCCGCGCCGACCTGGACGAGGGTCTTCTCCTGCGGACGGTTGGCGTCGGAGTCACCGAAATCCGGCGCGGTGTAGATGATGCCGTTGCCGTAGTTCAACGGCAGCGGGTTGTTGAAGGCTTCCTCGTGGGTCACCATCAACTCGTTGTAGAAGCGCTCACCGCTGTGGTTCCAGCGCAGGGCGTAACGGCGGTCGGTGTTGTCCACGACCTTGCCGTGCACCTTGGCGGTCTGGCCACTGAACTGCTGCTGGGTTTCGTCGCGGTCCTGGAAGGTCAGTTCGATGCGATCGTTGTCGGTCGGCTCGAAGTCGATCTTGGCGAAGATCAGGTCCTGCTGGAACGGCTGGCTGGCCGGGCCGAGGCCGGCGGCGCCGTCAGCCGGCAGGTTGGCGGCCGAGGGGGTCACTGCGCCGTCCGGGGCGATGGTCACCGGCAGGTCGAAGCGCTTGGCTTCATAGGTCACGAAGAAGTGGGCCTTGTCCTGGATGATCGGGCCGCCCAGGGCGAAACCGTATTCCTTCTCTGCCGACTCTTCCTTGCTCTTGCCCGGCTGGCGCTCGGCCGGGGTCATCGCACGCATGCTGTCGTTGGTGTAACGGTAGAAGGTTTCACCCTTGAACTCGTTGGTACCGGACTTGGTCGCTGCAGTGATCGCGGCACTGGAAACCTGGCCGTACTCGGCCTTGTAGTTGCCGGTGATGACTTTGTACTCGCCGATGGCCAGCTGCGGGAACGGATTGCCGGCGCTGCCGGACTGGCCGGAGATACCACCGCCCTTGACGTAGCTCTTCTGGCCCACGCCGTCGATGTAGACGTTGGTGCCGTCGGAGTTGGTGGCACCGCCGCGCAGCGAGGTGTTGCCCTTGGCATCGCGGGTGAAGATCATGCCCGGCACGGCGTCGGCGAACTCCAGGAAGTTGCGCGACACCTGCGGGGTGGTCTGGATCTGCTGCAGGCTGACAGTCTTGCCGACTTCGGAGGTGCGCACTTCCTGCAGCAGGGTCGGCGCGACGACGTTGACGGTGTCCAGGTTGGTGGCGGCGGTCGTGCCGGTGCCACCAGCAGCCGCCTCGCTGAAGTTCAGCGTCGCGGTCGAAGCGACGGTAACGGTGATCTTCTGGGTCTGGCCGTTGGCAACGACATTGTAGGTGCCCGGGTCCAGGCCCATCAGCGAATAGCTGCCGTCGGCGCGCACGGTGCCGCGACGCACGGTACCGGTGGCGACGTTGGTGGCGGTGACTTCGGCACCGGCCTGCGCGCCGGAGACCTGGCCTCGCAGGCTGGCGTTGGCCGACTGCGCCATGACGTTCGGGGCGGCGGCCAGCATCAGGCAGCTGACCAGTGCGGTGCTCAGCAGCCGGCGCGCCGGCGTGCGGATAGTGGAATGCATCATCAACTCAATCTCCGGGTGGCGGTGACCGCTTGCGCGGCACCTGCGATCAATCAAAAAAGAAGGAACGCCTCTGGCTTCAATGGCCGGATGGCGGAGTGGTGGAATCGCGAACAATCAGGCGCGGGACCAGGGTCTGCTTGTCCCCTGTCCCATCCGTGGAGGTGCCGTCCATCAACTGCAACAAGCGCGACATCGCCCGATCGCCCAGTTCAGCGATGCTGACCTGCATGGTGGTCAGCGACGGGTGGACGAAACGCGCAAGCGGAATGTCATCGAAACCGGCCAGGGCGACGTCGGATGGCACATGGACACCTGCCTGCGCGAAGGCATACAGGCAACCCAGGGCCATCATGTCGTTGGCGGCGAATACGGCATCGGGCAGCGTGCCGGCTGCCAGCAACTCCTGACCGGCGCGATGGCCGGAAGCTTCGTCGAAATCACCGGGCAACTCGATGCCTTCGGCGCCACTGCCAAACGCCGCCAGCGCGTCACGGAAGCCGCGCAGGCGCTCGCGCGCGTCGAAGTTGAGGTCCGGGCCAGAAATGAATGCAATGCGCCGATGGCCGGCATCGAGCAGGTGGCGGGTCATCGCCATCGCCCCTGCATGGTCATCGATGCTCAACACCGGATGGTCCTGCCCAGGCAGGTAGGTGTTGATGAGTACCGTCGGCAATGCCTGCGGCAGGTTGTCGGTCAGGAACCCGGGGCTCTCGGCATAGGGCGAGAGCACCAGCAGACCGTCGACCCGGCCGCGCATGGCACGCAGGGCTGCGCCTTGCTGCTCCTGGTCGCCGTGATAGCTCGACACCAGCAGGTGCTGGCGCCGGCTGCGGGCGACGTTGTCGATGCCACGCATCAGTTCGGAGAAGAATTCGCCGTACAGGTCCGGAAGCACCACGCCCACCGTATTGGTGCGGCGGCTGCTCAGGCTGCGAGCGGCGGCATGCGGGGTGTAACGCAGCCGTGCGGCCACCTCCAGCACAAGCTGGCGGACCGGTTCGGCGACATTTTCATGCCCGTTGAGCGCGCGCGAAACGGTGGCCACAGAGACCTTGGCTTCACGGGCGACGTCTTTGATTGTTATGGCTGCCTTGTTCACGAAGCCGCCCTCCACGGCTTGGACCTACCAGCATTGGCGCGGAATGTAAGCGTTTCCATCTGCGCTTGTAAACAGTCCGTTAGGCGAATGTCCCTAAACGGACACAGAAATCTGTCCGTGGCAGGCCCCTCGACGGACCTGCCAGGACAGCCCGGGACAGGGTTTCAGCCCTGCTCTGACGGGGTGTGTGCGCGGATGGACAACGCGTGGATGTCGGTTTCCATCAACGTGCCCAAGGCGGCGTAGACTGCGCGATGGCGCGCCAGCGGGGCCATTCCCGCGAAGCGCTCGCTGACCACGTGCACGTTGAAATGGCCGCGACCATCGCGCGCTCCGGCATGGCCTGCATGGCGATGGCTGTCGTCTTCGATCTCAAGCACGCTGGGGGCCAGCGCGTGCTGCAGCGCGTCACGAATCTGCTCGATCCGTTTCGCGTTCACGGCAGCACCTTGCGGAACGGACGCACCTGCACCCGCACATAGACGCCCGCCGCGACGTACGGGTCGGCATCGGCCCAGGCCTGGGCCTGCTGCAACGAGTCGAAGCCGGCAATCACCACCGAGCCACTGAACCCTGCCGGGCCCGGGTCTTCGCTGTCGATCGCCGGACACGGCCCGGCCAGAAGCAGGCGGCCTTCATCGCGCAACGCGGTCAGCCGCGCCAGGTGCTCGGGCCGCGCCTGCAGCCGCTGGGCCAGCACATCCTGGCCGTCATATCCTTCAATCACATACCACACCGGCATTTCCTCGCTTGCGTTGCTGGTGAAGCAATTCTAGCCAATCCCGCCGCCTGCCCGGCCTCGGCTGGACACTGGCGCGGCAAAGGCTTACCCTAGGGACCATTGCACGTGGCTGGATGCAGCAGCCCGTCGGTTTTTGCGGCCAACGCAGCCCCCGACGACCGACCCGCTGCTTCGAACCGGTCCACCCGACCGGGCCACGTAGACGACCTCCCCGTAGTCCTGTCGCTGCCGTGTCCTGCGGAGCGCCCTGTTGTTTGATGTGTGGAACCGCGCCGAGACAGGCGCGCCTGGTGTCCTGGCGGTCCGTGGCAGTTGCCCGGTGTGTCAGCTACCGCGACTGGTCCGTTGCAATCCTGATCTCCATTAGATGACTTCCGAACTCGCGCTCGACGCGAACACGCCAACCCGGCCGCCCGCCCCCCAGCAGCAGGAAATGCCGCTGGCCGTGGTGCATGGGCAACCGGTCCTGCAGATTCCGCAGGACCTGTACATCCCGCCGGATGCGCTGGAAGTCATCCTGGATGCCTTTGAAGGACCGCTGGACCTGCTGCTGTACCTGATCCGCCGGCAGAACCTGGACGTACTGGACATTCCCGTGGCCGAGATCACCCGGCAGTACGTGGAATACATCACCGTGATGCGCGAGCTGCGCTTCGAGCTTGCCGCCGAGTACCTGGTGATGGCGGCGATCCTGGCGGAAGTGAAGTCGCGCATGCTGCTGCCCCGCCCCCCCAGCGTGGAGGGCGAGGAAGCCGATCCGCGTGCGGAGCTGGTGCGACGGCTGCAGGAGTACGAACGCTTCAAGCAGGCCGCCGAGGATATCGACGCCCTGCCCCGGCAGGACCGTGACACCACCGTGGCACATGCCTTCATGCCCGAGCGCGCCGCAGTGAAGCTGCCGCCGCCGGTAGACCTGAAGGAAATGCTGATGGCGCTGCACGACGTACTCAAGCGCGCCGAGCTGTTCACCGGCCACGCCATCAAGCGCGAGGCGCTGAGTGTCCGGCAGCGCATGGGTGAAGTGCTGGGGCGGCTTGAAGACGGCAGGTTCTATCGTTTTGAAAACCTGTTCACCGCCGAAGAAGGCAAGCTGGGCGTGCTGGTCACGTTCCTGGCAGTGCTGGAACTGGCCAAGGAGCAGCTGCTGGACCTCGTGCAGGAAGAACCGCTGGCGCCGATCTACGTGAAGTCCCTGGCCGCCGGCAATACCAATGCCCCGCTGCAGTTCAGCAGCGAGTTCGACGACAACGACGCCGCCAATGAAAACGAGTGAGCGCTGACTGCCGATGGATCAAACGCTGATCAACCGCATTGTCGAAGGTGCGCTGCTGGCCTCCAGCCAGCCGCTCACCCTGGCCCAGCTGAAGGACCTGTTCCCGGAAGATGAGCCGGCACCACCGGGCAGCATCGAACGTGCGCTGGAACGGCTGCGCGAGGGCTGCCAGGACCGTGGCGTGGAACTGGTGGAGGTGGCTTCGGGCTTCCGCTACCAGGTGACCGCCGAAGTACATGGCTGGATCAGCCGGCTGTGGACCGAACGCAAGACCCGCTATACCCGCGCCACCCTGGAAACACTGGCCCTGATCGCCTACCGGCAGCCGATCACCCGTGGCGAGATCGAGCAGGTGCGCGGCGTGGCGGTCAGCAGTAACATCATCCAGGCACTGGAGGAGCGCGAGTGGATCCGCGTGGTCGGCCACCGCGACGTGCCTGGCAAGCCTGCCCTGTTCGGCACCACCAAGGGCTTCCTGGACTACTTCGGGCTGAAACGCCTGGACGAACTGCCGCCCCTTTCCGAACTGAAGGACCTGGGCGACCTGGAACCGCAGCTGGCGCTGGATCGCGACGCACCCCTCGCCGCCAGTGCCAACGGCCCGGACGTGAGCGCCGACCCGGACGCCGCTGCAAATGACGACCCTGGCACGACCGCCGGCGACACCCCCGATTCTGCCGACGCACTTCCTGCGGCGGCCGACGATGAGCAAGCACCTTCGCCCTCCGATGATGGGCACCCCGATTCCGCGCCGGGCGAGCGCGCGGTGACAGTGAACGAACGCGAAGACAACGCCGTCGCGAAGACGACCGTGGCTGTTGACCAAGCCGATTCCGAACCAGAGGCCGACCTCGAAACCGTCGGCCGGAGCAAAACTGATGAGTGACACCCCCCGCAAGCCCTCGTTGAACAAGCTTTCGCTCAAGCGCGAAGCCACGTCCGAACAGTTCAAGCTGGAAGAACGCCTGCACAAGGTCCTGGCCCAGGCCGGCCTCGGCTCGCGTCGTGCGCTGGAACAGCGCATTGCCGAAGGCCTGGTCAAGGTCAACGGTGAAGTCGCCCAGACCGGCATGTCGGTCAAGAGCGGCGACAGGATCGAACTCGACGGCCGCGGCTTCGTCGCCACTGCGCTGGCCGAGCCGTCGCGCGTGCTGGTCTACAACAAGCCGGAAGGCGAAGTGACCACGCGTGAAGACCCTGAAGGTCGCCCGACCGTGTTCGAATCCCTGCCGGCGCTGAAGGGTGCCCGCTGGATCGCCGTCGGCCGCCTGGACATCAACACCACCGGCCTGCTGCTGGCCACCACCGACGGTGAGCTGGCCAACGCCATGATGCACCCCTCCTTCGAGGTCGAGCGCGAGTACGTGGTGCGCGTGCGTGCCCCGGAAGGCGAGGACAAGGTGCCCGATGCCGTCGTCGACCGCCTCACCCGTGGTGTCGCACTGGAAGATGGCCCGGCCAAGTTCGATGAGATCGAACGTATCGGCGGCACCGATTCGCACGACTGGTTCCGCGTCGTGGTGAAGGAAGGCCGCAACCGCGAAGTGCGCCGCCTGTGGGAATCGCAGGGCTGCCAGGTCAGCCGCCTCAAGCGCACCCGCTACGGCAAGGTCAGCCTGCCGCGCGAACTGGCCCGCGGCCAGTCCGTCGAACTGCCGGGCAGCCAGGTCGAAGCGCTGCGCGCCGAACTGAAGCTGGAAGAAGGCGCGCCGTCGGCCCTGACCCTGCAGCCGGTGATCGGCCAGCGTCGTGCTGCCAAGACCACCGTGCGCGTACGCGAAGGTGGCCGCGGCAACGCTTACGTCAATGGTCACAACACCGCCGATGAAGGTCGCGAACTGCGTCGCTTCGACAACGTGCGCGAAGACCGCGGCCGCGGTCGCGGCGGCAAGGGTGGTGGTGGTTTCAAGGGCGGCCTGACCGTCAGCGGTGAAGCTGCTGCCAAGCAGTCGCAGCGCCCGTTCAAGCAGCGCGCGCCGAAGAACGACCGCTCGCTGCCGGAAGGCAACCCGGCCGCATTCCGTACCTGGTACGTGCCGGATGGCGTGAGCACCGGCCCGAGCGGCCACCGCAATGCCGGTCCGGGCGCTCGTGGCCCGGGTGCCCGTGGTCCGGGCGCAGGTGCAGGCGGCCAGGGCCGTCCGTACGGCAAGCCGAAGGGTCCGGGCGCAGGCGCCGGTGGCAGCCAGGGTCGTGGCGGCTACGGCGGTGAAGGTCGTGGTGGCTACGGTGGTGAAGGTCGCGGTGGCGCCGGTGGCGCAGGCGGCCAGGGTCGTCCGGCCGGTGCGGGCAACCGCTCGCAGGGCCAGGGCAACAAGCACCCGTACGGCCATCCGGGCAATGCCCCCAGCTTCCCGTCCGACCACGCCAATCCGGGCTTCAGCCCGTACGGCAGCTCGCGTCCGGCCGGCAACGGTCGTCCGGGCGGCAATGCGAATGCACGTCCGGGCGGCAACCGTGGTCCGGGTGGTCCGGGCGGCAATCGCGGCCCGGGTGGCCCCGGCGGCAACCGTGGTCCCGGCGGTCCGGGTGGCAACCGCGGCCCGGGTGGCCCCGGCGGCAACCGTGGCCCGGGTGGCCCGCGTCGCAGCGGCCCGCGCGGCGGCTGATCTCCACCTTCAATGAAGGACACAGCGATGACACGGATGTTGTCCCTCGGCGCCCGCATCGGCGCCGTGCTGGTGGCTCTGTTGCTGGTCGGCGGCTGCGAACGCGCTGCCGACCGGCTCAAGCAGGAAATCGCCGCCACGCAGAATCCCTGGCCGAAATCTTCGGCCCTGCACGATCCGGCCGACCGCATGCTGCGTCGGCTGATTGTCGATGAGCGCTATCTCACCCGCATCAAGCAGGCCGGCAGCAAGGACAAGGCTGCTGTCGCCGGTGCACAGCTTGCACTGGATGGCATCGGCCGCCTGCCCCGCCCCATGCTGGAGCGGCGTGCGCAGCTGCTGGCCGCAATGCTGCGCGGAATGCCGGTAGAGAAATGCGCACTGATCGCCCGCGCCACTACGGCGTCGGACATTGCGCAGGTAGGCAGGACCTTGTTCAACGAACTGGAGAAGCGTCCGTCGCAGGACATCGATTTCTGGTTCGAGATGAGCTACCAGGCCAGCCTCGCCGAGCTCGAACAGCGACCCGCAACCCCTGCCACTGAACAGCAGATTGCCGAGGCGACCGAGGCCCTGCTCGCCTCGATGGCTGACGAAAGCACGCGCGCGCGGGCCATGGCGGTACTGCCGCGGATGGACACCGCACCGGCTGCCGACGTCTGCTGGGCATCGCTGATGCTGCTCGATGCCGCGTCCAGCACCGTGCCCGAACCACATCGCGGCACATTGGCCTGGCTGATGGCCCAGCAGTAGACACGGCGACGGAAGCCGGGCCCGTGCGCCCGCTTCCCCGCGTTCGGCCGCGACCACTCCACTCTCACCCTGCCGCTCGAGCGCTTTCGGCGCGCTGGAACGCCGCAGGCGTGGTCGCGACCATGCTGCGGAAGAAGGCGATGAACGGACTCTCTGCCGAGAATCCAAGTTCAAGCGCCACGTGCGCGACACGATGGCCGAGCAGCAGCAGTTCCATGGCCCGCATCAACCGCCATTGCTGACGCCACGCCTGGTAGCCCATGCCGGTATCGCGTTGCATCAGGCGCCCGATCGTACGCACGCTCAGTCCGCTGCGCTGGGCCAGCTCGCCCAGTTCGGGCGGCAGCTGCTCGGCCACCGGCAGGCAGCGGGCGATGCGCGGGTCGCGCGGTAATGGCAGCTCCATCGGCTCCACCGGCGCAGCGGCAATCTCAAGCACGCACAGCGCCAGTTGATGCCCCGCTCGCGGCGCTTGCCAGTCATGTGCGAACGGCGCCTGCGCGATCGGCTCCAGCAGCGCCTGCAGCAGGGGACCGACACCAATGATTGCTGGCTGCTGCGGCAACTGCGCCGACAGCGTGGCATCGAAGTACAGCGACCGATAGTCCACCGCCTGTCGCATCTGCGCGCGGTGCAGCAGACCACCCGGAATCCACGCCGCGCGCGATGGCGGCAACAGGCTGATGCGATCGCCGAACGTCAGCCGCGTGCAACCGGCGCGCGTGTACAGCAGTTGCGAACGTGCGTGCTGGTGCCAACCGGAGTCATGCTCGGCCAGCGTGGCAGCGATACCGATCACCGGGGCGCTCCAGGCATCGGCATCGAAGCGAGCGTCGGGCTGCAGCCATGCCATGTCCGATTTCATCCATCTACTGTCGTAATCACTAGAGTGCGCCATCAGCACGGCCACGACAATGCGCGCCCCTGTTTCCGGAGCGCGCCGATGTCACCTCGCCTGCTGTCCCTCACCATTGCGCTGCTGATGTTTCCGCAGCTGGCGCAGACCCTGTACAGCCCGGCGCTGGCGGATCTGGCGCAACGCTTCACCCTGCCGGCCAGCGCTGCCAGCCAGGCGATGAGCCTGTACCTGCTGGGGTTCGCGCTGGGCGTCCTGCTGTGGGGAAGGCTGGCCGACCGCGTTGGCCGTCGCCCCGCCCTGCTGGGTGGCCTGTCCGTTTTCGTGCTGGCGGCACTGGGCGGATTGGCGGCCGGCACGTTCGGCCAGGTGCTGGCTGCGCAGATGCTGGCCGCCCTGGGCGCCGCCGCCGCCTCGGTGGTGACCCAGACCGTGCTGCGCGACCACCTTGAAGGGCCCGCGCTGGCGCAGGCGTTCTCCTGGATTGGCATGGCGCTGGCGCTGAGCCCGGCGATCGGGCTGGCACTGGGCTCGCTGCTGGTCGCTGCCGATGGCTATGCCGGCGTGCAGGCCGGCCTGCTGCTGATCGCTGCATTGCTGATGCTGGGCTGCGTAACCGGGCTGCGTGAAAGCCGGCCCGCGCAGATCGCGCCCGTACCGCTGCGGCCCCTGCTGCGGCAACTGCTGGGCGACCGTTGGATCTGGTCGCACGCGCTGCTGGTCATGGCCTTCAACGTGGCCATGTACAGCTGGTACGCGCTGGGGCCGTTCGTGTTCGCACGCCTGCACTGGCCGGCCAGCTGGTTCGGCGCCAGCGGTGCGGTGCTGGCGCTGGGTTCGGCGTTGGGCGCGTGGGCCAATGGCCGCCTGTTGCGTGTCGGCGTCCCTGCGTTGACGCGCGTCCGCATTGCGGCATCGCTGGTACTGGCTGGTGGTGTCCTGGCCGCGCTGCTGCGCGGGCAACCGGTCATGGTGATGGCGATGCTGCCGGTCGTGGCGGGATTCGGCCTGGCCATCCCCAATGTGCTCGGGCAGGCACTACGCGGCTATGCACACTGCCTGGGCAGTGCCGGCGCCCTGTTCGGCCTGCTCTACTACCTGCTGATCGGCGCGGCGATGGCCGTTGTCGGCGCACTGCAGATGCTGGCGCCATCCATCATCGCCTGTGCACTGCTGGCGCTGTGGTTGCTGCGTCCGCGGAGCGCGCTGGCCTAGGAATTGCTGCAAACGCTCTGCACTGTGCGCCACTGCCGGAAACCGCGCGGCAGCGCTGGCTATGGTGCGTGTTCTCCGCAACCACGCAGATGCCGATGATCACCATCACCGCAGAACAGGCCCGCGCAAACGCTGACGCCGCCATTCGACCGATCGAGCAGTACTACAGGGATCTGGACAAATCGATCCAGGTCGGCTCGGAAAACGGCCGCCGTTACATCGTGTTCGGCTTCAACAAGGCGCTGGCCAGCGAGCGCCTCGTCGACGGCGTCGTCGAGCAACTGCTGGAGAACCGCTTCAGTGTCGAACGGCTGCCCAGCGACGCCGAGCAGCACTACATCCGCATCAGCTGGGAAGCCGGGGAGCCCTCCCGCCTCAACGCCGGCTGATGGTGAACGCCGCGCCGTCCACACCCAGGTCCCAGCCCTTGCCGGTACCGGACAGGGCCAGCGAGATATCGCCCTTGGTCATCACCTGCGCGTTGCTGGACTTCACCGCACCGGCATGCGCGCCGACCGAGGCGTAGGTGCCCAGCAGCTCGCCGACGCTGCTGGCGCCGGTGAAGCTGCCACGGCCATCGGTGATCTTCGACTTGCCAACGGTCAGGCCGCCGCCCTTCAGCTGGATCCGCACCGGCATGCTGGAACCGTTGGTGCAGTGGATGGTGCCGTTGCCCGAGGCGGTCTTGTAGATCAGTGACCAGCCGGACAGGTTGTAGCGCAGCTGGCAGTCAAGGTTGCCACCGGCCTGCGCGGTCGGGGCCAGGGTCGCTGCGGCGAGCGCCAGCAGCAGGGCAAACGGCTTGGTATTCATCGGCAGAACATCCACATCGGTCGGAATGTGGGCGAATCTAGCAGCGCGCGCGTGCACGTTGGATGCAGGCGCGCGCGGTGGGGCGGGAAGCGTTCAGCCGCCGTATCAGGCCTGCACATCCAGATGGAAGGCATCGGCATCGAGCATGGCCGGGAAGCGTGCACGATGCGAGGCCAGCGCTTCGGCGGAGATGGTGGTGGTCACCACCTGCTCGCGCTCGCGGATCTCCACCTGCGGCTGGCCGAGGAAGTCGATGACCGCGCTGTCGCCGGCGTAATGCAGCTGGTTGCCGTCCACGCCCACGCGGTTGACTGCGGCGACGAAACACAGGTTCTCGATCGCCCGCGCGCGCAGCAGGGTCTTCCACGCGTAGGCGCGCGCGGAAGGCCAGTTGGCGACGAAGATCTGCAGGTCGAAGTCCAGCTGTTCGGCTCGCTCGACGTTGTAGCGGTTGCGGCAGAACACCGGGAAACGCAGGTCGTAGCAGACCTGCGGATTGATCCGCCAGCCCTTCCATTCCACGCACAACCGGTCGCGGCCGGCGGCGTAGCGCTCGTGCTCGCCGCCGTAACGGAACAGGTGACGCTTGTCGTAGTACTGCAGGCCACCATCGGGGGTGGCGAACAGCAGGCGGTTGTAGACGCCCTCACCATCGCGCAGCTGCACGCTGCCGATCACTGCCGCATTCAAGGCTTTGGCCTGCGCGCGCACCCACGCCACGGTCGGGCCGTCCATGCCTTCGGCCTGGGCGATCGCTTCGTTTGAAAAGCCACTGGTGAAGGTTTCCGGCAGGATCACCAGATCGGTGGTGCCGGCCAGCGGCGCCAGCAGCGCGCCGTAGTATTCGCGGTTGCCGGCCGGGTCGTGCCAGCGGGTGTCGCCCTGGACGAGGGAAATGCGCAGGTCCTGCATGCTGTCTCCTCCGCTCACAGCAGGCGCAGGCGTTCGATCGCCGCGTCCAGGGTGGCCTCGTTCTTGGCGAAGCACAGGCGCACCAGGCGCTGGCCGACCGGCGCGGTTTCGTAGAACGGCGACAGCGGAATGGCGGTGACGCCCTTCTCGATGGTCAGCCACTTCACGAACTCATGGTCCGGCAGGTCACTGATGGCCGAATAGTCGACCAGCTGGAAGTAGCCGCCCGGCACCGGCAGCGCCTTCAGGCGGGTACCGGCCAGCTGCTCGCGGAAGCGGTCGCGCTTGGCTTCATAGAACGCGCCCAGTTGCAGATGATGCTGCGGCTCGTCGCGGATCATCGCAGCGAAACCGTACTGCGCCGGGCCGAAGCTGGTGAAGGTGTTGTACTGGTGCACCTTGCGGAACTCGGCGGTCATCGCCGCCGGCGCCACCGCATAACCGATCTTCCAGCCAGTGCAGTGATAGGTCTTGCCGAAGCTGGAGATGACGAAGGTGCGCTCGCGCAGTTCCGGGTAGCGCAGCGCCGATTCGTGGCGACGGCCGTCGTAGATGATGTGCTCGTACACTTCATCGGATATCAGGTAGATCTGCGTGCCGCGCAGTACATCGGCCAGCGCCTGCATGTCGGCCTCGTCCAGCATCGCGCCGGACGGGTTGTGCGGGGTGTTGACCATCAGCAGGCGGGTGCGCGGGGTGATCGCCGCGCGCACGCGGTCCCAGTCCACCGCGAAGGTCTGCGGGTCCAGCGGCACGTGCACGGCGGTGGCGCCGGCCAGTTCGATCGCCGGCTCATAGCAGTCGTAGGCCGGGTCGAGCACGATCACTTCCTCGCCGGCACGCACCACGGCGTGGATGGCGTTGAAGATCGCCTCGGTGGCGCCGCTGGTGACGGTGATCTCGGTGTCCGGATCGATCGTCGCGCCGTACAGGTCCAGCGACTTCTGCGCGATGGCCTGGCGCAGCGGTGCCACGCCGGTCATCGGCGGGTACTGGTTCAGGCCGGCGGCCATCGCCTTGCTGGTCTCGTCGATCAGGCGCTGCGGCGCGGAGAAATCCGGGAACCCCTGGCCGAGGTTGACCGCGCCGTGTTCGGCGGCGAGCTGGGACATCACGGTGAAGATCGTGGTACCGACCTTGGGCAGCTTGGTGTTCGGTTGCATCGGCCTGGGCTGTGAGGAAACAAGGGCTGGAAGTGTACGAAATCCCGACCCGGCCTGCGGCGCCGACGGTAGCGCCGGGTCATACCCGGCGGCTCTTTGCACATGCCGCACCGATGGCAAGCCGCGCTGCGCGCTCGCCGGGCATGGCCCGGCGCTACCGGGTCACATTCACCGCTACAATTGCTGCCGCACTCCCGCATGAAGACCCCTGCGCCTTGAACACCCCTGCATTGCTGGCCGCCAGCGGCCTGAGCTTCTCCCGCAATGACGAGCCGGTGTTCGGCCCGCTGGACTTCCATGTGGATGCCGGCGAGGCGCTGCTGGTGCAGGGCGGCAACGGTGCCGGCAAGACCACCCTGCTGCGCGTGCTGTCGGGCCTGGCGCGCCCGGGCGCGGGCCAGGTACTGATCGACGGCAGGCCGGCCAGCAACGCCGAGCGTGCGCGCTATGTCGCCTACCTCAGCCACCTGCCGGCGCTGAAGCCGGACCTGGACACGCTGGAGAACCTGCATTTCCTCTGCGGCCTGCACGGCCGCCGCGCACGGCAGATGCCGGGCAATGCGCTGGCCATCGTCGGCCTGGCCGGCTACGAGGACACCCTGGTGCGGCACCTGTCCGCCGGACAGAAGCGGCGGCTTGCGCTGGCCCGCATCTGGTTGTCGCCGGCACCGCTGTGGCTGCTCGACGAACCCTATGCCAACCTCGACCTGGAAGGCATCAACCTGGTCAATCGGATGATTTCCGCACACCTGCGCAGTGGCGGCGCCGCCCTGGTCACCACGCATGGCGCCTATGCCGCCCCGCCGGTACGCACCCGCCAGCTCGATCTGGGGGGTGAAGCATGATCGCGCCAGGCACCGAACCGGGCCTGTGGCAGACCGCCCGCGCGCTGATTGCGCGCGACCTGCGCCTGCTCTGGCGGCGTCGCGGCGATGCCCTGCAGCCGGTGCTGTTCGCCCTGCTGGTGGTGGTGCTGTTCGCCCTGGCCCAGGGCCGGGACCCGCAGCTGCTGGCCGCCACCGCCGGTGCGGTGCTGTGGTTGGCGGTACTGCTGGCCGGGCAGCTGGCGCTGGATTCGCTGTTCCGCTCCGACGCCGAAGACGGTTCGCTCGAACAATGGCTGCTGGCGCCGGTGCCACTGGCGTGGCTGGTGCTGGTGCGGGTGCTGCTGCATTGGGCGACCACCGCCCTGCCACTGATCCTGCTGAGCCCGTTGCTGGCGGAAATGCTGCATCTGCCGCATGACCAGCTGCCGATGTTGCTGGCATCGTTGCTGCTGGGAACACCGTTGTTGAGCCTGATCGGTGGCGTGGTCGCTGCACTGACCGTCGGCATCCGGCGCTCTGGTATTCTCGTGGCGTTGCTGTCGTTGCCGTTGTACGTACCGGTGCTTGTCTTCGGTGCCGGCAGCCTGGCGGCAGCCAGCCGCGGGCAGGACCCGGTCGGTGCGCTGCTGATGCTGGGCGCTGGACTGGTGATCGCCCTGGTGCTGGCACCGTTGGCCACCGCTGCTGCGATCCGTATTTCTCTGAGTTGACCGAGCTGAGAGCCAATCCACCCCTGCTGGATAGCCGCCACGCATGAATCCGATCGTCCGCTGGTTCCATCAACTCGGTTCGCCCCCGACCTTCGATCGTTTCGCCGCACGCTGGTCCCGCGTGTTCTACGCTGCGGCGGTTCCGGTGCTGCTGATCGGCCTGTGGCAGGGCCTGTTCGTGGCACCGCCGGAACAGAACCAGCACGACGCCTTCCGCATCATCTACATCCATGTACCCAGCGCCTGGATGAGCCTGTTCGTGTTCGCGCTGATGGCCGCCTACGCCGCCATCGCGCTGATCTGGCGCATCAAGATCTGCGAGATCCTGGCGATGGCCTGTGCGCCGATGGGCGCCGGCTTCACCCTGATCACCCTGCTGACCGGCAGCATCTGGGGCAAGGGCACCTGGGGCACCTGGTGGGACTGGGACCCGCGCATGACCAGCGAGCTGATCCTGCTGTTCCTGTACCTGGGCGTGATCGGCCTGTACCACGCCATCGAAGACCGCCGCAGTGCCGCACGCGCGGCCGGCCTGCTGGCCATCGTCGGCGTGGGCCTGCTGCCGATCATCCGCTATTCGGTGGACTGGTGGGGCGCGCTGCACCAGCGCCAGTCGATCAACGTGTTCGGCGAGAACGCCGTGCGGCCGGAACTGATCGCCCCGCTGTGGTGGATGGTGGTGGCCACCAAACTGTGGTTCGTCGGCTCGCTGCTGGCCAAGGCGCGCGCCGACAACATCGCGCGCGAGGCCGGCAAGGCCTGGATCGGCGAGCGCTTCGGCACCGCGGATGGGGAGGCACGGCGATGACCCACCTGCCCTACCTCATCGCCGCCTTCGCGGTGTTCCTGCTGGTGCTGGCCTGCGATGCGCTGGGCTCGTGGCTGCGCCTGCGCAGCGCCCGACAGCTGGCGCAACGCCGCCAGCAGCGGCTGCAGGCGCGTGGCAACGCGTCGGCACCGGCGCCGCTTGCCACCGAGCTCAGCCGATGACGCCGGTACAGCGACGCCGCATGATCTGGGTGCTCCTGCTGTTGCTGGCCTCCGGGCTGGCCACCACGCTGGTGGCCTTCGCCCTGCAGCGCAACATCGCCTACCTGTACACGCCTTCGGAAGTGCTGCGCGGCGACGTGGATGCGCAGTCCCGCTTCCGCCTGGGTGGCATGGTGGTGAAGGGGTCCTTCGATCGACCCAGCGGCTCGCTGCAGGCCCACTTCGTGGTCACCGACGGCGATGCAACGCTCCCGGTCAGTACCGACCGCATCCTGCCGGACATGTTCCGCGAGGGGACCGCCGTGGTCGCCAGCGGTCGCCTGCAGGACGGTACCTTCGTCGCCGACGAGGTGCTGGCCAAGCACGATGAGAACTACGTGCCCAAGGAAGTGGCCGACAAGATGGGCGATGCGCATCGCAAGCACGATGTGCCGGTCACGGCGCCCGAGGCGCGCTGAGTGCTTCCCGAATTCGGTCAGATCCTCCTGCTGTGCGCGCTGCTGGCCTCGCTGCTGCAGGCGGTGCTGCCGCTGGTGGGCGCGCAGCGCGGCAATGACGCATGGATGGCCGTTGCCCGCCCGGCGGCCTTTGCCCAGCTGGTGCTGCTGGCCGGCGCCTTCGCCGTACTGACGGCGGCCTTCGTGCAACAGGATTTCTCGGTGCGCTACGTCGCCGAGAACTCCAATTCGCTGCTGCCGTTGATCTACCGCTATTCGGCGGTGTGGGGGGCGCACGAAGGCTCGCTGCTGATGTGGGCGCTGGTGCTGGCGCTGTGGACCGGTGCAGTGGCGCTGTTTTCGCGCCACCTGCCGGCACCGGTACAGGCGCGCGTGCTGGCGGTGATGGGCGTGGTCAGCGTCGGCTTCCTCGCCTTCCTGATCTTCACCTCCAATCCGTTCCTGCGCTTGAACCCGGTGCCACTGGAAGGCCGTGACCTCAACCCGTTGCTGCAGGATCCGGGGCTGATCATCCATCCGCCGATGCTGTACCTGGGCTACGTCGGCTTCGCGGTGCCGTTCGCCTTCGCCGTGGCGGCACTGCTGGAAGGCCGTGTCGATGCACGCTGGCAACGCTGGACGCGGCCCTGGACCAATGTCGCCTGGGGCTTCCTCACGCTGGGCATCGCACTGGGCAGCTGGTGGGCGTACTACGAGCTGGGCTGGGGCGGCTGGTGGTTCTGGGACCCGGTCGAGAACGCCAGCTTCATGCCCTGGCTGGTCGGCGCGGCGCTGATCCATTCGCAGGCGGTCACCGAAAAGCGCGGCACCTTCGGCAGCTGGACGCTGCTGCTGGCCATCGCGGCGTTCGCGCTGTCGCTGCTGGGCACCTTCCTGGTCCGCTCCGGCGTCCTGACCAGCGTGCATTCGTTCGCGGCCGATCCCTCGCGTGGGCTGTTCATCCTGATCTTCCTGTCGGTGCTGGTGGGGGGCAGCCTGCTGCTGTATGCGCTGCGTGCGCCGCGGCTGGCCGTGGATGCCGGTGATCCGCGCCGTGGCTTCACCGCGACCTCGCGGGAAACCCTGCTGCTTGCCAACAACCTGCTGCTGGCCAGCGCCTGCGCGATGGTCCTGCTGGGCACCCTCTACCCACTGCTGGCCGATGCGCTGTCGCTGGGCAAGATCTCGGTGGGCCCACCGTACTTCGGCAGCCTGTTCCTGCTGCTGATGGCACCGATGGTGATGCTGCTGCCGTTCGGTCCGCTGGTGAAGTGGCAGCGCGACCAACCCTCGCGCGCACTGGCATTGCTGTTGCCATGGGCGGGGCTGGCTGTGCTGCTTGGCGCCTGGGCCTGGTGGCAGGCGCCGCAGAATGGCTGGAAGGCCGGCATCGGCGTTGCGGCTGCGGCCTGGGTTGGGCTGGGCACCGCCCGGTTCGTCTGGCAGCGCCTGCGTGGCAATGGCCGCTTCACTGCCGAAATGCTTGGCATGATCGTCGCCCATGCCGGTGTCGCGGTGTTCCTGGCCGGCGCGCTGCTGGTGGAAGCGTTGAACGTGCAGCGCGAAGTGGCGCTGTCGCCGGGCCAGCAGGTGGTGGTCGCCGGGCACGAAGTGCGCTTCGAGGGCGTGGACCACCGCGAAGGCCCCAATTTCATCGCTGATCGCGGCCATCTGCGGGTGCTGCGCGACGGTCGCGAGCTGGCCCTGCTGCATCCAGAGAAGCGCCAGTACGCCAGCGGCGGCCAGGTGATGACCGAAGCAGGCATCGATGCACGACTCAGCGGTGATGTCTACGTGGCATTGGGCGAGCCTCTGGGCAACAATGCATGGGCGGTACGGGTGCACATCAAGCCCTTCGTGCGCTGGATCTGGCTGGGCGCGCTGTTGATGGCCCTGGGCGGATTCATCACCGCTGCCGATCGCCGCTTTCGTCGTCCGTAGGAGTTCCCCATGTCCGAGTCACCCGCCCCACGCCCTTCCCGCCCGCTGCCGCCGGTAGCCATCGTGATCGGCGTCCTGTTCTTCTTCGGCCTGCTTGGCCTGATGATCTACGGGGTGATGAAATCGGGCGATCCGCAGCGCGACGTGCTGCCTTCGGCACTGATCGACAAGCCGGCGCCGGCGTTCGCGCTGCCGGTGCTGCATGACCCGCAGATGATCGTGCGCAGCGAGGAGCTGCGTGGCGCGCCGTACCTGCTCAACGTCTGGGGCAGCTGGTGCGCGGCCTGCCGTGAAGAACATCCGGTACTGACCCGCTTCGCCGAGAGCAAGCGCGTACGCGTGATCGGCTACAACTGGAAGGATGAACCGACCGACGCGCTGCACTGGCTGGAACAGCTGGGCAACCCGTTCATGGTCGTGTTGAGCGACATCGAAGGCCGCACCGCCATCGACTGGGGTGTGACGGCAGCACCGGAGACCTTCCTGGTCGATGGCAGTGGCATCGTGCGCTGGAAGTACAGCGGCGCGATGACCCAGCAGGTGGTCGATGAGAAGTTGATTCCGGCGCTGGAAAAGCTTGAAAAGGCCCAGGGCGATGCTGGCAACACCCTGCACGCCTCGCCGTAAGCGCATGCGCTGGCTGCTGCCGCTGCTGCTGGCGATGACCCTGGCGCTGCCAAACTCCGGCCTCGCCCAACAACCGGTGCATGATGCGCGGCCGCTGATGTTCCGCGATGCAGCCGAGGAGACGCGCTTCCACGACCTGGCTGCGCAGTTGCGCTGCGTGCAGTGCCAGAACCAGTCACTGGCCGATTCCAACGCGCAGATCGCGCAGGACCTGCGCCGCGAAGTGCTGCAGTTGATGCAGCAGGGCCTCGACGATGCGGCCATCAAGCAGTTCCTGGTCGCCCGCTATGGCGAGTTCGTGCTCTATCAACCGCCACTGCAACCGGGCACCTGGCTGCTGTGGGGCGGCCCGCTGCTGGTACTGGGTGGCGGCGCGCTGGTGGTGATGGGCATCGTCCGTCGCCGTAGTCGGCAGATGGATGCATCCGCTGCAGCGGACCCAACCGAGGGAGAGGACTGGTGACGCACTGGTTGCCGATGGTCGCCGCAGTGGCCGCTGCGCTGTTGGCGGCCGTGGTGCTGTGGCCGCTGCGCCAGCATGGCCGTCGCAGCTTCGTGCTGGGGGTGGTGGCACTGGGCGTGGCCGGTGCCTGCCTGTATCTGCTGGTCGGCAATCCCCGCGCCGCACAGGTGCAGCCTGCGCCTTCGGTCGCCACGTTGCGTGACGGTGTAGAGGCGCTGCAGCAGGCGCTGCAGCGTGACCCGCAACGCACCGATGGCTGGGCGCTGCTGGGTCGTTCGCAGGCCGAGCTTGGCAATGCCGCCGCCGCGGCCGACGCCTTCAACCGCGCCGCAGCACTGGCACCGGACGAACCGGGCGTGCTGGTCGAGGCCGCGCAGGCACGCGCCCAGGCCGATCCTGGCAAGCAGTTCGATGACACCGCGCTGGCATGGCTGCAGCGCGCACGTACCTTGTCGCCCGACGCCGAACGCGCAAGCTGGCTGCTTGGCATTGCCCTGCGCCAGCGGGGCCGCAATGCCGAGGCCGCCGAACTCTGGAGCACGCTGCTGCCACGCCTGGAGCCGGGTGCCGCGCAGGCGCTGCAGGCACAGATCGCCATCGCCCGCGAGGCGGCCGGCCAGCCATCGCACGCACCGGCAGCTGCTCCCGCGCTGCTGCAGGTACGGGTGCAGCTGCCCGCATCATTGAAAGCGGGTGACTGGCCGGCCAGCACCCAGGTCTTCGTGCTGGCGCGCGCTGTGGGCGGCCCGCCGATGCCGGTGGCTGCACGCAAGCTGCCCCTGGCCGGCTTCCCTGCAACGGTCGGCCTCGGCGACGGCGACAGCCCGATGCCTACCGCACCGTTGTCGGCACATCGCGAAGTGGAAGTACTGGCGCGCATTTCGCGCAGCGGCAGCGCCAACCGCAGCGAAGACGACCTGCAGACCGCCCCGGTCAAGGTCAGCCTGCCGCATGACGGTGTGGTTGAGCTGCAGTTCCCGTAACGTACACGCGCCGCTGCGCTCGCCGGGCATGGCCCGGCGCTACCCACGCGCACCACCGGTAGCGCCGGGCCATGCCCGGCGGATTCACGCTCAGCCCGTTGATGGAAACCAGCGTGTCGCCAGCTGTACACGCCGCCCCGCTAGAATGGTCGCATGACCGAATTCATTCCTCCGGGCACCCGCTTCCATGCCCTGCCCTCGCCCTTTCCGTGCAAACGCGGCGGTGTCCTGCACGGCGCGCACGTGGCCTACGAGACCTGGGGCGCGCTGGACGAAGAGGCCAGCAACGCGATCCTGATCGTCACCGGCCTGTCGCCGGATGCGCATGCCGCGGCCAACGAAGCCAACCCTGCGCCAGGCTGGTGGGAGGCCATGCTCGGCCCCGGCAAACCGATCGATACCGACCGCTGGTTCGTGGTGTGCGTGAATTCGCTGGGTAGCTGCAAGGGCTCCACCGGCCCGGCCTCGATCAATCCGGCCAACGGCGAGCTGTATCGCCTGGATTTCCCGGAACTGTCCATCGAAGACGGCGCACGCGCGGCGATCGACGTGGTGCGCGCACTGGGCATCGGACAACTCGCCTGCGTGATCGGCAATTCGATGGGCGGGATGACGGCGCTGGCGGTGTTGCTGCTGCACCCGGGCATCGCCCGCAGCCATATCAACATTTCCGGCAGCGCGCAGGCCCTGCCGTTCTCGATCGCCATCCGTTCGCTGCAGCGCGAAGCGATCCGCCTGGACCCGCGCTGGAACGGTGGCCACTACGACGATGAGGCGTACCCGGAATCGGGCATGCGCATGGCACGCAAGCTGGGCGTGATCACCTACCGCTCGGCACTGGAATGGGATGGCCGCTTCGGTCGCGTGCGGCTGGATTCAGACCAGACCGACGATGATCCATTCGGCCTGGAATTCCAGGTCGAGAGCTATCTGGAAGGCCATGCACGCCGGTTCGTGCGCTTCTTCGACCCCAACTGCTATCTGTACCTGAGCCGCTCGATGGACTGGTTCGATCTGGCCGAGTATGGCGATGGCGATGTGCTGGCCGGACTGGCCAGCATCCGCGTTGGCAAGGCACTGGCGATTGGCGCCAACACCGACATCCTGTTCCCTGTACAGCAGCAGCAACAGGTCGCCGATGGCCTGCGCGCTGGTGGCGCGGACGCGCGTTTCATCGGCCTGGAATCGCCCCAGGGTCATGACGCGTTCCTGGTCGACTTCGAACGTTTCGGCCCGGCCGTGCGCGGCTTCCTCGACGAACTGTAGTGGCGTGGCGGCGCAATCTCGCACTGGCCGCGTTCGGTGCGTTGATCGGCTTGACCGCAACCGGCGTGTTTCCGCTCTGGCTGGGCGCATGGTGCATGCTGGCCAGTGCGGTGTCGTTCGGCCTGTATGGGCACGACAAGCGCGCCGCGCAGCGAAAACAGCAGAGGACGCCCGAACGCACGCTGCAGCTGCTGGCCTTTGCCGGCGGCTGGCCCGGCGCGCTGCTCGGCCAGGCGCTGTTCCGCCATAAACATCGCAAGGCGCCGTTCCAGTGGGTGTTCTGGTTATGCGTGCTGGCCAACGTGGCCTCGATCGCGGTGATGCTGCGCGCGTTTTCGCGGTAGCTGCCCTGTAGATCCACGCCACGCGTGGATATGCCGACCAAGGTCGGCATCTACCGAAGCGGTTCGCGGACCAGCACCCCGTCCACCAACCGGTACTGCACATCCACCACACCCGCGGGCAGGTCATCGTGGGTGATCATCAGCAGGCTGCGCCCTTCCAGCAGTGCTGGCAGGTCCTGCAGCAGCGCGCGCGCGGTATCCACGTCCAGGCCTTCGGTGGGCTCATCCACCAGCAGGATCGGCGCATTGCGCAGCAGCGCGCGGGCCAGCGCCAGGCGACGCGCCTGGCCGGCCGACATCGTTGCGCCGTTCTCGCCCACCCACGCCTGCAGGCCGCCGTTGCGCTCGGCCCATTCACCCAGCCGTACCCGTTGCAGCACCGCCCACAACGCTTCGTCGCTGGCCTCGGGATCGCCCAGCCGCAGGTTCGCGGCCACGCTGCCGGCAAACACCGGCGCGTTCTGCGGCAGCCACGCCAGGTGCCGGTGCCAGTCGGCCTGGGCGACATCGCGCAGGTCCTGGCCACCGTAGGTCAGCCGCCCTTGCTGCGGATCCCACAGCCGCAGCAGCAGGCTCGACAAGGTGGTCTTGCCGCTGCCGCTGTCGCCACGGATGGCGATGCGCTCGCCCGGTGCCAGCGTCAGCTGCAGGCCACGCAGCACCGGCCGTGCGGCGCCCGGCCACTGGAAGTGCACATCGTCCCAATGCACGGTCGCCGCCGGCGCCAGCGGCTGCGGCGACACCGGCTCCTGCACTGAAGGTGCCTGCTCGACGATGCCCTGCAGGCGCGCGGCCGCAATGCGGCCCGATTGCAGCGACTGCCAGGCCAGGCCCATGCCCGCCCACAGTTCGATCATCGCCACGGTCAGGAACACCAGCCCGGCGGCCATTTCCGGCGCGATGCGCTGTTGTTCGGCCGCATGCAGCGCCAGTGCCAGCATCGCCACCAGGCCGAGCCCGGCCAGCACACCATGCAGCGTTGATGCAGCGATCAGCCGCAGGCGTCGACGACGATCGCGCGAGGCCACCTGCTTGGCCGCCACCCGCACCTTCAACTGCCAGGCATTGCCAGCGTTGAGCGCGGCCAGATCAGCCGCCCCTTCCAGCCCCTCGAATGCCGCCGTGCGCAACGCTGCGCGATGTGCGGCGCGGTCGGCCTCTTCGCTGTCATGGCCCCTCACGCCCAGCCACGGCACGCCAATGCCGATCAGCAACGCCAGTACCGCCAGCAGCACCGCTGCCGATGGCAGGATCAACGCTGCCGAGCCCACGCCCACCAACGTCAACGCGCCCAGCGCCAGCAACGGGCCGATGGCACGCACCAGCAGGCCATCGATTTCGCCGATGTCACCCAGCAGCCGCGCCAGCAGATCGCCGGTGCGGGTTGCACCCAGCCGTGCCGGGGCCAGTGGCAGCGCGCGGCGGAAGAACCATACGCGCAGGTCGCGGGCGATGCGCAGGGTGGCGTCATGCCCCACCAGCTTTTCGAAGTAGCGCGATGCGATGCGCGCCATGGTCAGGCCGCGGATGCCGGCCGACGGAGTGAAGAAATTGAAGCCCTGGCCAAGGCCCGCTGCACCGGCCAGCGCTGCAGCAGTGAGGAAGCCACCAGACAGGCCCAGCAGGGCGGTGCCGGCCAGCATCGTGGTCCACAGCAGCAGCACTGCCAGCAGCAGGCGCGGGCGATGACGCAGGAATACCGTGCGCAGCGAATCGGCAGAGCGGCTCATGCGCGTACCGCCTGCGCCGGCTCAACCAGGCGCCCTTCGGGCAACAGCAGGCAGCGGTCGGCCCAGGCGATCACCGCCGGGCTGTGGGTGGCCACCACCACGCTGCGTCCGCGCGCATAGGCGGCCAGGCTGCGCAGCAGCGCTGCTTCGGTTTCGGCATCGAGAAACGCGGTCGGCTCGTCCAGCAGCAGCACCTGCGGATCGCGCAGCAGCAGGCGCGCCAGGCCGATGCGACGTGCTTCGCCACCGGACAGGCCAAAGCCGCGCTCGCCGATCAGCGTATCCAGCCCCTGCGGCAGGCGCTGTGCGAACTGCAGCACCTGGGCGGCTTCGGCAACGGCGCGCAGGCGCGCGTCGCTGGCACCGGGATCGGCCAGGCGCAGGTTCTCGGCGATGGTGCCGTGGAACAGATAGGGACGCTGGCTGGCATAGGCCACCTGCAGCCCCGGCCGCAGCTGCACCCGGCCAGCACGCGGCGGCAGCCAACCGGCCAGCGCTTCCAGCAACGTGCTCTTGCCGCTGCCACTGGGGCCGACCAGGGCCAGACGCTGGCCCGGTTCCAGCTGCAGGTCCAGGTTCTGCAGCACATCGTGCGCAGCGCCCAACGGACGCAATACCAGACAGTGCGCCTGCAGTGGCGGCAGGGCGGCCTCGGCAGGCTCTGGCGCCAACGGCACAGTGCCGTCGATTGTGCTGACCTCCTCTTCCGGCAGCGCCTGCAGCAGGCGCTCCACCTCGGCGGCGGCGGCCAGTGCATTGGCGCGGTCGTGATAGTGCGCGGCCAGGCGCCGCAACGGCGCGTAGAACTCCGGTGCCAGCAGCAGGCAGAACAGGCCCGCCCCCAGCGTCGGCACGGCCGCATGCAGCGACATCAGGCCCAGATAGCTCAGGCCCAGATACAACGCGACCATCGCCACGCTGACCGAGGCAAAGAATTCCAGCACGGTGGACGACAGGAAGGCGATGCGCAGCACCTTCATCGTGCGAACGCGCACACCTTCTGCCGCGGCCTCGATGCCGGCCAGTTCGGCTTCCCCACGGCCATACAGGCGCAGCAGGCCCAGGCCCTTGATGCGATCGGCGAAGTGCCCGCTCATCCGCGCCAGCTCGCCCAGCTGCGCGCGCCCGGCGGCTTCGGCGCCCCAGCCCACCAGCATCATGAAAAACGGCACCAGCGGTGCAGTGAACAGCAGGATCAGTGCAACCACCCAATCGACCCAGGCCACAGCAGCCAGGATCAACAACGGCACCACCACCACTTCGGTACGCACCGGCAGGAAACCACTGTAGTAGTTCTCGATCGCATCGCCGTGATGCAGCATCAACTCGCCCAGTTCACCGGTACGGCGCTGCCGAAGCCACAATGGGCCGTGCCCGAGCAGACGCGCGAAGACACGCTCGCGCAGGGACAGGCGTGCGGCATCGGCAACGTCACCGGCCGCGGCCTGGGTGGCACTGCCCAGCAGGGTGCGCACGACAAGGATCACCGCCAGCGCGGCCAGCACCGGCAGGCCCTGGGCCAGCGGCACGCGCTCGACCAGCACCTGCTGCACCAGCCAGGCGATGGCGGCAGCTTGAGCGATCAACAGCGCACCGGACACGCTGATGCACAGCGACGCCAGCCGCTGCCGCCCCTTCGCGGCACGGGCCAGATCGGCCAGCCAGGCGGTACGCACACGCCGCAGGCGGGTCGATTCTTCATCCCGATCAGGGGCGTCAGCGGTCGGTTCGGCAGCGCTCAAGGCTCTTCACAGGCAGCAGGGGGATGGACGGCATTGTAGGCGCAGGCAACAGCCTTCCCCTGCGGCCGGCGGTCGCAGTCTTCATCGGGTTGGCATACGATCCTCCTGAATACCTGTTCATACATTGATCTGGATCAAGGCTGTTTGAAGTAGTCGGTCACATCATTCACCCCGTAGACCACCCTTCCCGCCACCTGCAACGGCACTATCCAACGAGGTAGCCAGGCCATGATTGATCAGACAGTCGTAGAACTGTCGCGGCTGCAATTCGCTCTGACCGCGATGTACCACTTCCTATTCGTACCGCTCACGCTTGGCCTGTCCTTCATGGTGGCCATCATGGAAAGCGTGTACGTCATGACCCGCAAGCAGGTCTGGCGGCAGATGACCCTGTTCTGGGGCACCCTGTTCGGCATCAACTTCGCCATCGGCGTGGCCACCGGCCTGGTGATGGAGTTCCAGTTCGGCATGAACTGGTCGTACTACAGCCACTACGTGGGTGACATCTTCGGTGCGCCGCTGGCCATCGAAGGCCTGATGGCGTTCTTCCTGGAAGCGACCTTCATCGGCCTGTTCTTCTTCGGCTGGAAGCGCCTGAGCCCGGTCAAGCACCTCACCGTGACCTGGCTGATGGCGCTGGGCACCAACCTGTCGGCGGTGTGGATCCTGATCGCCAACGGCTGGATGCAGAACCCGACCGGTGCGGTGTTCAACCCGGAAACCATGCGCATGGAAGTGGTCGACTTCGCCGCGGTGCTGCTGAACCCGGTGGCGCAGGCCAAGTTCGTGCACACCGTCAGTGCCGGTTACGTGACCGGTGCGATCTTCGTGATGTCCATCAGCGCCCTGTACCTGCTGCGCAACAAGCACAGGGACATGGCCCGCCGTTCGTTCGCGGTCGCCGCGGCCTTCGGCCTGCTGTCCTCGCTGTCGGTGGTGGTGCTGGGTGACGAGAGCGGCTATGCCGCCAGCGAGCACCAGAAGATGAAGCTGGCGGCGATCGAAGCGATGTGGGAGACCGAGCGTGCGCCGGCCGACTTCACCGCCTTCGGCATTCCCAACCAGGACACCCACACCAACGACTACGCGATCAAGATCCCATACCTGATGGGCCTGATCGCCACCCGTTCGCTGGACCAGCCGATTCCGGGCATCCTGGAACTGGTGGAGCGTGCGGAGCACCGCATCCGCGGTGGCCAGATCGCCTATGGCGCACTGGAACGGGTGAAGAAGGACAAGACCGATCTTGCAGCGCGTGAAATGTTCGATCGCCATTGGCAGGACCTCGGCCATGGCCTGCTGCTGAAGCGTTACCGCGAGGACATCCTCAACGCGACGCCGGAGGAAATCTCCAAGGCCGCGATGGATACCGTACCGCGCGTGGCGCCGCTGTTCTGGACCTTCCGCATCATGGCCGGGTTGGGCTTCTACCTGATCGCCTTCTTCGCGCTGGCCTTCTACTTCTCGTGCCGCAACAACTTCCAGGACAAGCGCTGGTTCCTGAAGCTGGCCGTGTGGAGCCTGCCGGCGCCGTGGATCGCGATCGAATGCGGTTGGTTCGTGGCCGAGTACGGCCGCCAGCCGTGGGCGGTGGATGGCGTGCTGCCCACGTTCTACGCGGCATCGGGCCTGGCACTGCATGAAATCCTGACCACGCTGGCGGTGTTCACCAGCCTGTACACGGTGCTGCTGATCATCGAAATCAAGCTGATGCTGAAGGCGGTCCGCAAGGGCCCGGACGACATCCTGCCGACGCTGCAGGCCGACATCCGCCCTGTTTCCCCCAATGCCGTTGCCCCCGGCCAGGCCTGAGGCAGGAGAATCCAGATGGAATTCATTGCACTTGATTACACCACGCTCCGCGTGATCTGGTGGCTGCTGCTCGGCATCCTGCTGGTCGGCTGGGCCGTCATGGATGGTTTCGACCTCGGCGTCGGCACGCTGCTGCCGTTCGTGGCAAAGACCGATGAAGAACGCCGGCTGGTGATCAACACCGTCGGCCCGGTCTGGGAAGGCAACCAGGTCTGGTTGGTGCTGGGTGGCGGCGCGATCTTCGCCGCATGGCCGCCGCTGTACGCGGTCAGCTTCTCCGGCTTCTACCTGGCGGTGTTTGCGATGCTGTTCGGGTTGATCCTGCGCCCGGTCGGCTTCAAGTACCGCAGCAAGCTGCCGTCCAAGCGCTGGCGCGACAACTGGGACCGCGTGCTGTTCGTCGGTGGCCTGCTGCCGGGCCTGATTGCCGGCGTCGCGGTGGGCAACGTACTGCTGGGTGTGCCGTTCCACTTCGATGACACCCTGCGCGTGACCTACACCGGTTCGTTCTTCGGCCTGCTCACACCGTTCGCGCTCATCGCCGGCCTGATCAGCGTGGCCATGCTGGTGTCGCACGGTGCGGCCATGCTGGTGCTGAAGACCGACGGCCCGGTGGCCGAACGTGCAGCGCGCTATGGCAGCATCGCCGCCATCATCAGCTTCGTGCTGTTCGCCGCTGCCGGCGCCTGGGTGGCCTTCGGCCTGCCGGGCTACCAGATCACTTCGCAGGTGGTGACCGACGGGCCGACCAATCCGCTGCTGAAGACCGCCGAACTGGGGTCCGCCGCAGGTGGCTGGCTGCGCAACTACAGCAGCATGCCGGCAACGCTGGTGTTCCCGGTGCTGGGCCTGCTGGGTGCGCTTGCCAGCGCGGTGCTGCTGCGCGCGCGTCGTGGCGGCCTGGCCTTCATCGCCTCGGGCGCGTCCATTGCCGGCATCATCCTCACCGTCGGCTTTGCGATCTTCCCGTTCCTGCTGCCGTCCTCCAGCCAGCCCACCTCCAGCCTGACCGTCTGGGACAGTTCGTCCAGCCACCTCACGCTGTGGGTCATGCTGCTGGCCACGGCCATCTTCCTGCCGATCATCCTCGCCTACACCACCTGGGTGTACCGCGTGCTGAAGGGCAAGACGACGGTCGAGGACATGGACGACAACCCCAACGCGTACTGATTGCCCGTGTGCCGGCCCAGGGTCGGCACACCCCTCGCACACAGGAGATTGACCATGTGGTATTTCGCTTGGATTCTCGGCGCCGGCCTGGCTTCGGTCGTGGCCATCCTCAACGGGATGTGGTTCGAAGCGCGCGAAAGCGCCCGCGCCGACAAGGAAGTGCGTTGAAACTGTAAAAAAGGGTTGCCGATACGGCCTTCACACCGTATTCTTGGCGGCTCCTTCGGGGTGTAGCTCAGTCTGGTAGAGCGCTACGTTCGGGACGTAGAGGTCGCAGGTTCGAATCCTGTCTCCCCGACCACTTCGGTGGTCGCATTGAAGCCTGGTGAAGTCTTCCAGGCTTTTTTGTTCCCGCAGGAGTCGCTGCCACGGCAGCGAAGCAGAACGGTCTTCCCCCTTGCCGCCACCGGGGGAAATGGCTAGAATAGGCGGCTCCCTTCGGGGTGTAGCTCAGTCTGGTAGAGCGCTACGTTCGGGACGTAGAGGTCGCAGGTTCGAATCCTGTCTCCCCGACCACTCCGGTGGTCACCAAGAAGCCTGGAAGACATCAGTGTCCTCCGGGTTTTTTTGTACCTGGAATCCGGGACACCCGGCTACGCCGCCATCAGCAGATGCCGCCGGGGACCTGACCCGGCCCGGCCACGTACAATGGCCGCCACTCCCCCACCTGCCACACCGGCCGCGCCCGGTGCGGGCGCGGCACGTCATTCTGCATGGCGTGCGCCACCTGCAAGGAACACCGCATGACCTCGCCCACCTCCCCTTCGCCATCACTGCTGCACGGGCGCGTGCTGGCGTTCGCCGCGATCCTGCTGGCGGCGGTCAACCTGCGTACCGCCGTCACCTCCATCACCCCGTTGCTGGACGTGCTGGGCCAGCAGTTCGGCTTCGGCACCACCATGACCGGCGTACTGGGCATGCTGCCGACCGCGTCGTTCGCACTGTTCGGCGTCGCCACCCCGGCGCTGGCACGACGCCTGGGCCTTGAGCGCACCACCCTGCTGGCGATGCTGATGGCTGCCGCCGGCCTGCTGCTGCGCTCCAGCGCCGGCAATGTCGGCACGCTGCTGCTGGGCTCGGTGATCGCACTGGCGGGCATGGGCATCGGCAACGTGGTGGTGCCGCCGTTGGTGAAGCGCTACTTCGCCAACAAGGTCGGCACCATGAGCACGCTGTACATCAGCGTGCTGCAGCTGGGCACGATGATGCCGGCGCTGTTGGCGGTGCCGGTGGCCAACGCCGCAGGCTGGCGGGTGTCGCTGGGCATGTGGGCGCTGCTGGCGCTGGCTGCGACCCTGCCATGGATGCTGCTGGCACGCAGTGCGCCCAGGCCGGTGCTGGACAGCAGCGATCCCACCGCGCAGCCGCACGGCAAGGTCTGGCGTACCTCGTTGGGCTGGAGCATGACGCTGATGTTCGGCATGACCTCGCTGATGACCTATTCGATGTTCACCTGGCTGCCGCGCATCGTGGTCGAAGCCGGCGCCACGCCCGCCTTCGGCGGGGTGATGGTCGCGGTGTTTTCGGCACTGGGCCTGCTGCCATCGCTGGTGATCCCATCGCTGGCGGTGCGCCTGCAGAATCCCTTCCCGCTGGTGCTGATCGGCTTCTCCGCCTTCGTCATCGCCTTCGCCGGCCTGCTGTTCGCCCCGATGAAGGCGCCGTTGCTGTGGGCCTGCCTGCTGGGCGTCGGGCCGTCCACGTTCCCGCTGGCGCTGACCCTGATCAATCTGCGCACGCGCACCCCCACCGGTTCGGCGGCCCTGTCCGGCTTCATGCAGGGCGTGGGCTACAGCTTCAGCTGCCTGGGCCCGTTCCTGGTCGGCTGGCTGCATACCGTCAGCGAGGGCTGGACCCTGCCCTTCGCCTTCCTGTTCGGCTGCGCACTGCTGATGCTGTGCGCCTCGTGGGTGGCCTGCAAGCCGCGCAAGCTGGAAGACCTGTGGTGACCGGACCGGCGGGCTGACGCCCGCCGCCGTGAAGCTGGACCCACACACCCCACTACCGCGATCTACACACCGCCGCCGCAGCAGGTGACGTAGCGTGTCCGAAGCTGACCCGTTATGCGTCCAGAACTGGCCTTGCCAGCAGGATCGCCCCACAGGGCGGCCCCTGGCTGTCCCGTGCCGTTCCAGTGGACGGCAGAAAAGTGTATGCGCGACAACGCGTTGCGACAGGGCTGGCCGGTCATCCAAGGACTCTCCGTCAACAAGGTACGGATAGGAAGTAGGCGCTTTGGCAGAGCGTCAGCTATAGTTGGCATGTGATGTGCGTCACACTTTTGAGCACATCGTTCAGCAATGGATGCTTAGGGGGTCTCATGGTTGTTCATCGTCCGCTGGCGCTGTGCGTCGGCCTGGCCTGCGCCACTCTGGCGTGCTGGGCCCACGCGGCCTCGCCGCCCACCGTCATCACGCGCGCCGACCGGCTCGCCGAGATCGGGCACTACCGTGACCAGGCACGCTGGGTCGATGCACTGGCAGCGATCGAGCGGGCGCAGCTGCGCGAGCCCAACGACGACCTGCTGTACAAGCTGCAGGTCCTGACCCTGGGCGACATCGGCAACGCCCATCGCGCTTGGCGGCTTTACCAGGCCCGGCCCAACCTGTTCGACCAGGACCAGAAAGCGCGGCTGGAGGCCAACTACGTGGCCAAGCTGGTCAACTGGAGCCTGGCCTACGGGGAAAGCGAAGACACCCGGCTGGACGAGGCCGAGGCTTCGCTGGCGGAAATGGAGCAGTACGTCGAGCGCGATGGCACAACGCAGGCGCAGGCGCCGCTGCGTATCCGCATGGACCGGCTGATCCTGCTCAACCGCCTGGCCCGCCACGCGCAGGTGCGCGACGAGGCGCGGGCGCTGCAGCGCGAAGGCCATGCCCTGCCCGATTACGTGCTGCCAGCCGTAGGCGACTCGCTGATGGCCACCCAGAACCCGGAGGAGGCCATTCCCTTGCTGGAGGCCGCCGCAAAGAACGATCCCTCACGCTTCGAGACACGCTCGGAGCTGGCCTATGCCTATCTGGAAACCGAGCAGGCGGAGAAGGCGGTGGGCTACCTGCAGGCCTGGCAGAAGGACGAACCGGCCTGGCGCTGGGGCGGCGGCAAGACCCCCTTCCAGAACTGGGCGCGTTACGAGGCCGACCTGAACCTGGGGATGGTGCGGGCCTACAGCGGCGACCTGCCCACGGCCCAGCGCGAACTGGAAGCCCTGGTCGAGGTCGGCCCGGGCAATGGCAGCCTGCAGACTTCACTGGGCAGCGTCTACCAGATGCGCGGCTGGCCACGGCGGGCGCTTGAGCGCCACCAGATGGCCTATACCCTGGACCCGCGTGACATCGCGCCGCGCCTGGGCATGTACGAATCCTACGTGCAGCTGCAACGCGACGACCTGGCGCGGCCGCTGCATGACGACCTGCTGGCACGCTATCCAAGCCAGCCGGCGCTGCAACGCATGGACCGCGACTGGCGCGCCCATCGCGGCTGGCAGCTGCTGGCCAAGGTCGAGGGTGGCCGCAGTTCCGGCGGTGGCGGCACCTCGCCGCTGGGCAACGACGACCTGCACTACGGCGTGGAAGTGGCCTCGCCGGTTCTCAACGACCGCTGGCGCCTGTTTGCCTTCGCCGACCGCCGTTCGGTCAGCTTCCAGGACCAGGACATCGATCCGCTGTGGATCGGTGCCGGCGTGCGCTACCGCTTCGACCGCCTTGATGCCGAGGCAGCGGTGATGCGCCCCAACGACAGCATCGGCGACACCGGCCTGCGCGGCGGCTTCGGCTGGCAGTTCAATGATCGCTGGCACGCCGGCGTGACCGCTGCCCGCAATGATCCGGAAGCCTCGATGCAGGCACGCGTGGCCGGCATCACCGCCGACAGCGTTGCGGTTGCAGTGGACTACACGCGCAACGAGCGCACCCACTGGAGCTTCGGTGGCAGCCAGTTCCGTTACGACGATGGCAACCGCCGCGATACGCTGAACAGTGCGATCGAACAACGGCTGTTGACCCGCCCGCGCCTGTTGATCGATGGCCTGGGCAGCGTCTACACCAGCCGTGGCAGCCGCGACGATGCGCCCTACTTCAACCCCTCGCGGGATCGCTCGGTGGAAGTGGGCCTGCGCATCGACCAACAGCTGTGGCGCCATTACGAGCGCCACTTCCGCCATCGCCTGACAGTGTCGGTGGGCAACTACTGGCAGGAAGGTTTTGGCAGTTCAATCATTCCGACCGTGGCCTATCGCCACGAATGGCAGTTCGATCAAGGGCGGATCCTCGAGTACGGCGTGAGTTGGTCGCGGCCGGTCTACGACGGCCAACGTGAACGACATATCGGCTTCGATGCCGCGCTGCGCTGGGGAGAATGAGATGGAACGGATGCTTCGCAACCTGACGACCGTACTGCTGCTGGCGCTGCTGGCCCTCGCCCTGCCTGCCGCAGCCCAGCGCGCCAGCTCGGCCGCGGAACTGGACGCGGCCGACAACGGCCTGCTGGTCCTCAGCTACCACGACGTGCGCGATGATGTGCTGGAAAAATCCGACGGCGACGCCTACGCGGTCAGCACGCAGAACTTCGCCGCACACCTGGACTGGCTGTCCGCGCATGGCTATCACCCGGTCTCGCTGTCACAGCTGATCAAGGCCTCGCGCGGCGAAGCAACGCTGCCGCCGCGACCGGTGCTGCTGACCTTCGACGACGGCCTGCGCAGCGTGTACAGCCGCGTCTATCCGCTGCTGCGCGCGTACAACTATCCGGCGCTGGTGGCGGTGATCACCGACTACGTGGACATGGCACCGGGCCGCACCATCGACTACGGCTACCGTCCCTTCGGCCATGACGACTTCCTGACCTGGGACCAGCTGCGCGAGATGCAGGCCAGCGGCCTGATCGAACTGGCCAGCCATACCGACAACCTGCACCACGGCGTGCAGTCCAACCCGCAGGGCAACCAGACCCCGGCGGTGATCACCCGCATCTACGACCCCAAGGCGCAGCGCTATGAAAGCGCGCAGGAGTACGAGAAGCGCCTGCGCGACGATCTCGGCCGCAGCGTACAGCGCATCGAGAAGGAGCTGGGTGTACGCCCGAAAGCGATCGTCTGGCCGTATGCCGCCTACAACCAGTTGAGCAACGACATCGCCGAGCAGCTGGGCATGCCGGTGTCCTTCGACCTGGAAGGTCGCAGCACGCCGGTGACGGCCGACCTGCATGGCCTGGCACGCCTGCTGGTGACCAGCAATCCGAACATCACCTCGCTGGCCTTCGAGCTGCGCCGCAACGTCAATCTGGACGGCACCCGTGCACTGCAGATCGATATGGACTCGGTCTACGACAGCGACCCTGCACAGCAGGCGCGCAACCTGGATGCGCTGATCGAGCGGGTGAAGCGGATCGGCCCGACCCATGTCTACCTGCAGGCCTTCGCCGATCCGGACGGCAACAACACCGCCGATGCCCTGTACTTCCCGAACCGCCACCTGCCGATGCGCGCGGACCTGTTCAACCGCGTCGCCTGGCAGCTGAAAACCCGTGCCGGGGTGAAGGTGTATGCGTGGTTGCCGGTGCTGGGCTATGAACTGCCCGACGCTGCGCAACGTGCGGCGCTGGGCATCCAGAGCCCGGAACGCGATGGCATGTACCGCCTGGATTTCACCAAGCCGCAGGCACGACAGATCATCAAGGACATCTACGAAGACCTGGCGATCAATTCGTATTTCGAAGGCCTGCTGTTCCACGATGACGGCTACGTGCGCGATACCGAACTTGCCCAGCTGCCGCAGGAAGGCAGCGACGGCGGCCGCACCCAGGCGCTGATTGATTTCACCCTGGAACTGCGTGACAGCGCACAACGCTGGCGCCCCAAGCTGGGCACCGTGCGCAACCTGTACGCGCAGCCGGTGCTGGAGCCGCAGAGCGCGGCGTGGTTCGCCCAGCGCCTGGACCTGTTTAACAAGGCTTACGACCGTACCGCGCTGATGGCGATGCCGTGGATGGAAGGCAGCCGCCGCCCGCAGCGTTGGCTGGACAAGCTGGTGGTGGCCGTGCGTGCGCACGACCCCGAGCTGAAGCACACGATGTTCGAGCTGCAGACCGTGGACTGGCGCACGCAGCGGCCGATCAGCGGCGAACAGCTGCGCGCGCAGATCCGCCGCCTGCAGGCACAGGGCGTGCGCCATTTCGCGTGGTACCCGGACGATTTCATCGCCGACAAGCCGTCGACCCAGGATGCACGCGCGGCGATGTCCGCGCGCAACTTCCCGTATCCGGAGAAGTGACGTGGACATGAATCCGTGGCTCAACGCCATGTTCCAGTTCGCCTTCTTCTACCCCATGGTGATGGCGTTCTTCTGGATGTCCGGGGGCCTGTACTACTTCTTCCGCCGTGAGCGGAAGTCGCGGCCGCGCAACGATCCACCACCGATGGCGGAGTATCCGTTCGCCAGCCTGCTGATCCCGTGCCACAACGAATCGGCGAACCTGGACGACACCCTCGGCGCGGCATTGGCCCAGCGCTATCCGGACTTTGAGGTGATCGCCATCAACGATGGCAGCACCGACGACACCGGCACCCGCCTGGACGCGCTTGCAGAGCTTCATCCGCGCCTGCGCGTGGTCCACCTGGACCGCAACCTGGGCAAGGCCAACGCGTTGCGCATGGGCGCGCTGGCCGCGAGATCGGAGTACCTGGTGTGCATCGATGGTGATGCCATGCTGGAAGAGTTCGCCATGCACTGGATGGTCTGGCACCTGACCAGCGGCCCACGCGTGGGTGCGGTGACCGGCAACCCGCGCATCCGCAACCGCTCCACCCTGCTCGGCCGCCTGCAGGTGGCGGAGTTCTCCTCGATCATCGGCATGATCAAGCGCGCCCAACGCGTGTACGGCCGCATCTTCACCGTGTCCGGCGTCATTGCCGCGTTCCGTCGCACCGCCCTGCATCGCATCGGCTACTGGGCCGATGACATGGTCACCGAGGACATCGACATCAGCTGGCGGCTGCAGCTGGATCATTGGGACATCCGTTACGAGCCCAATGCGCTGTGCTTCATCCTGATGCCGGAAACGCTGAAGGGCCTGTGGCGGCAGCGACTGCGCTGGGCACAGGGCGGCGTGGAAGTCCTGTTGCGCCACGGCTCCTCGTTGTTCAGCTGGCGCAAGCGGCGGATGTGGGGCGTGCTGCTGGAATACATCCTCAGCGTGCTGTGGGCCTACACCATGCTGGTGATCATCCTGCTGTGGGCAGTGGGCAAGTTCATCCCGATGCCGCCGTCGCTGTACATCGACACGTTGCTGCCGCAATGGCATGGCGTGATCCTGGCCCTGGTCTGCCTGCTGCAGTTCGCCAGCAGCCTGATCATCGACAGGCGTTACGAAACGCATATCGGCCGCAACTATTTCTGGGTCATCTGGTACCCGATGGCGTACTGGTTGATCAGCCTGTTCACCACGCTGGTGGCGCTGCCGAAGACCCTTCTCCGGCGGCGTGGCAAGCGAGCCACCTGGGTCAGCCCAGACAGAGGTATCCGATGAACGCACATCGCCAGAGGACTGCCAGGACGCCGTCCAACCGCTTCGACTCGCGCCTGATCCAGAAGCCGCTCAAGCAGCCCCGCCTGCAGCGCACCGCCTGGGGCTTTGTGACCCTGGCATTCTGGGGGTTCTACTTCTACCTGTGGGCACCGCTGGTCACGCTGGTGTCCTGGTTGCTCGGTGGGCAGCTGGCGTGGCTGCAGCTGTACGAGCGCAAGCAGCATCTGGACCCGTTCGTGATCATCGCCCTGCCGGTGATCCTGGCGTGCTGTGCGCTGCTGCTGATCGCCTGGGCCGAGTACAACCGCTACCGCTTCTCCGGCAAGGAACGGCGCGGCCCGCACGAGGACGCAAGTCGTGCGGAGATCGCCCATTCGCTGGGTGCCAGCGATCAGCTTGCCGAACAGATGTTCGGTGCCAAGGCCATCACCCTGCACATGGATGAGCATGCACGGCCGCTGGGCATGACCGCGCAGCTGTTGAGGTAACGGGGGTTCGGCCGGGCGGCGCCCGGCACCCGCAGAGGCAGCGGCCAAGGCAACAGCAACAGCTGGCATTCCGTGGGAGGCGGGGCGGTGTCGGATTGCGGGGACGCCGCAAGTACGTCCTTGTAGGCTTGGCAGCCGCATCCATGCGGCTGACACCCCGCAATCCGACACCGCCCCACCTTCGACAGATTCCCGGTGACGGTGGGTCCATCTCAATCGAAATCGAAATCGAATATTTCGACAATTGAACGAAAAGCATCCACGCATGGCGTGGATCTACGTGTCGACCAAGGTCGACACCCACCAAGAGCAAATCATGCCATCCCGACAGATTGCGGAGATCTGTCAAGGCGGGGTGGGTCCGGTTGCGGGGGTGTCCGCGGCATGGATGCCGCGGCCAAGCCCCCATGGACGGGTTCACGGCGTCCCCCGCAACCGGACCCACCCCGCCATCCCGCAGGAACCCCGCTGTTGCTTCGGCTGTTGCCGTGGCCTCTGCGGGTGCCGGGCACAGCCCGGCTGTGACCCTACCTTCGGACCTGGCCTTCGCCGCGCACCACGAACCGTTCGACTGTCAGCGCTTCCAGCCCCATCGGGCCATAGGCGTGCAGGCGCGTGGTGGAGATGCCGATCTCGCTGCCGAGGCCAAGCTGGCCACCATCGGAAAAACGCGAAGACGCGTTGACCATCACCACCGCCGAGCGCAATGCGCTGACGAAACGCTCGGCACTGGCTACGTCTTCAGTGGCGATCACTTCGGTGTGGTCGGAGGTATAGGTACGGATGTGCGCGATCGCTGCATCAAGATCGTCGACCACGCGGACCGCCAGTACCAGATCAAGGAATTCGGCGGCATAGTCGTCTTCGCTGGCCGCGGTGCTCCCCGGCAGCAATGGCTGCGCGCGCTCGTCTGCGCGCAGCTGCACGCCACGTTCGGCCAGCGCCTGTGCAGCACGCGGCAGGAACGCTGCGGCAATGCCCCGGTGCACCAGCAGGGTTTCCAGTGAATTGCACGCGGACGGGCGACTGCACTTGCCGTCCACCAGCAGATCGACTGACTTGTCGAGATCGGCACTGGCATCGACGAACAGGTGGCAGACGCCCTTGTAGTGCTTGATCACCGGCACCCGTGCGTGCTCGGCGACGAAGCGGATCAGGCCTTCGCCACCGCGCGGGATGGCCAGGTCGATCAGTTCGTGCAGCTGCAGCAGTTCCAGCATTGCTTCGCGACGCAGGTCGGTCAGCACCGTCACAGCGGCAGGGGGCACGCCGTTGGCCTTCAATGCCCCCGCCAACGCCTGGGCGATGGCGGTATTGGAATGGATCGCCTCCGAGCCGCCACGCAGGATCACGCCGTTGCCCGCCTTCAGGCACAGCGCGGCGGCTTCGGCGGTCACGTTCGGGCGAGCTTCGTAGATCATCGCGATCACTCCCAGCGGCACGCGCACCTTCTGTACGCGGATGCCGTTCGGACGCACGTCGTCGCGGGTCACCTGCCCGACCGGGTCCGGCAGGCCGGCCACCTCGCGCACGGCGTCGGCCATCGCCAGCAGGCGCGCCGGGTCAAGTGCCAGGCGGTCGAGCATCGCGCTGCCCACACCTTTTTCGCGGGCGGCGGCCAGGTCGCGTGCATTGCCTGCAAGAATCTGTCCGGCATTGACCTCCAGCGCCTGCGCCATCGCCTGCAGCAGTGCCCTGCGCGCATCGCTGTCCAGGCCGGCAACCACCTGGGCCGCGTCGCGGCAGGCACGGGCCTGCGATTCGATCTCACTCATCGGCATATCCTGCAGTAGGTTCATGGCAGCACCAGATCGTCGCGATGGACGACGGTACCGCCGTAGTTGTAGCCGAGCACGGTCTGGATGTCGCGGGTGTGGCGGCCGGCAATGCGGCGCACGTCATCGGCGGCGTACTGGCTCACTCCACGGGCCACGCACACCCGGCCGGCGTCGGTGTTCCAGCATACCTGCACCATGTCACCGCGCCGGAACGCGCCGTCGGCACCGGTGATGCCACCGGGCAACAGCGATGCCCCCTTCTCGCGCATCGCCTGGGCGGCGCCGGCATCGACCAGGATCGCGCCTTCGGCGAGCGGAGCGTGGCGCAGCCAGTGCTTGCGGGCCGCCTCACGGCTGCGTGCTGCATGGATACGGGTGCCGAACAGGCGATCCTGCGCCAGCGCGCGCACCACCTCGCCGCTGCGGCCATTGAACAGATAGGTTTCAATGCCGACACGGCCGGCCTTGGCTGCGGCCTCCAGCTTGGTGCGCATGCCGCCGGTACCGGCGACCGAACCGGCGCCGCCAGCCATCGCCAGCACGGCATCGTTCAACTCGGCCACTTCATGCAGTGGCCGGGCATCGGCATGCGTGCGCGGATCTGCACTGTAGAGACCGTCGATGTCGGTGGCGATGAACAGTGCATCAGCATCGACCAGCGCTGCCACCGTCGCGGCCAGGTTGTCGTTGTCACCGAGCTTGAGCTCATCCACCGAAACGGTGTCGTTCTCGTTGACCACCGGCAGCGCGCCCAGCCGCAGCAGCTCGTTGAGGGTTGCCCGCGCATTGAGATAGCGGCGGCGGTTGCGCAGATCGTCATGGGTCAGCAGCACCTGCGCCACCGGGCGCTCGAAGAAGCGCTGCCACAGACCGATCAGCTGCGCCTGGCCCAGTGCCGCCAACGCCTGCCGCGCCGCCATCGCCGCACCGGGTTCATCGGCCCGGGGCAGGATCGCGCGGCCGGCAGCGACCGCGCCGGAGGAGACGATGACGACCTCGCGCCCGGCCAGCACGTTGGCCGAAACGAACTGGGCCAGGCCCAGCGCGTGGCGCGGCGACAGGCCACCACCGTCGGCGGCCAGCAGGCTGCTGCCGACCTTGAGCACGGCGCGCCGCCACGACGGCAGCGCTTGTTCGGGGAACGGCGATGCAACGTGGGCGGCGTGGACAGTCATCAGGGGCGCCTCAGCGGGTATTCCATTCATGGACGCTCAGCGCCGATGCCTGCATCGTCACCAGCGGATCGGTGGCGACGATGGCCTGCGCCTGCGCGAGGCTGTCGAGGTTGCACAGCACATAGGCGCCACCACTGCCGTCGGCAAAGCCGCCGGTCAGCTGCAGCCGGCCCTCGGCCTGCAACGCATCGAGGAAGTCGCGGTGCGGCTGCACCACGGCGTCGGTGAAGCCCGGCAGGCGCATCGCCAGCACCAGGTAGACGGTGCCGGCCATCAGGACAGCGCCTGCCAGCGCGCGCGCAGTTCATCCAGGCGCAGGTCCGACGCCGAACCCGGTGATACGCGCGCCGCCAGGCTGCCTTCCGGCGTGCGCCCCTGCCCTGCACTGTCGGCACCGGCAGCAGCAGCCTTGTAGGCCTCGCGGAACGGTACGCCCGCTACCGCAGCTTCCACCGCGACATCGGTGGCATACATGCCCGAATCGATCGCTGCACGCAGCTTGTCATCGCGCCATTCCAGGTTGGCCAGCAGCGCCGGCAGCAGTTCAAGCGCGGCCAGGCCGCGCCCGAAGCCGTGGAAGATGGCGCCCTTGGACGACTGCAGGTCGCGGTGGTAGCCCGACGGCAGCGACAGCAGCTGCTCGATTTCGGTGCGTGCAGCGGCGACGCTGGCATGGGTCGCGCGCATCAGCTCGATCACGTCCGGATTGCGCTTGTTGGGCATGATCGAACTGCCGGTGGTGTACTGCGCCGGCAACGCGACGAAACCGAATTCGGCGCTGGTGAACAGCGACAGGTCCCAGGCAATGCGGCGCAGGTCCAGGGTGGCACCGCCCAGCGCTTCCAGCGCGGCCAGTTCGAACTTTCCACGCGACAGCTGCGCGTAGATCGGCGAAATCTGCATGCGCGCAAAGCCGAGCGCGGCGGTGGTGTGCTCGCGATCCAGCGGCAGGTTCACGCCGTAACCGGCGGCGGTGCCAAGCGGATTGGCATCGACCAGTGCATTGGTATCGCGGGCACGCACGGCGTTGTCGATGAAGGCTTCGGCCCAACCGGCCCACCACATGCCGGCCGAGGACACCACGGCACGCTGGATGTGGGTGTAACCGGGAATCGGCAGATGCTGCTCGGCCTGCGCACGGTCAAGTGCCACCTTTGCCACTTCGGCGCTGACCTGCGCCACGCGCTGCAGCTTTTCCTTCAACCACAACCGGGTGGCGACCAGGATCTGGTCGTTGCGGCTGCGGCCGGTGTGGATCTTGCGGCCGGCATCACCCAGGCGTTCGGTCAACCGTGCCTCGATCGCCGAATGGCCATCCTCATACTGCGTATCCAGCACGAAGCGGCCTTCGCGGAAGTCCTGCGCCAGCACCTCAAGTTCACGCAGCAACCCGGCCAGTTCGTCGGCGCTGAGGATGCCGATGTGCTGCAGGCCCTGCGCATGCGCGGCGCTGGCAGCAATGTCATGCAGGAAGAACTCGCGATCGAGGATCACGTCGTCGCCGGCGAGGAAGGTCTGGATCTGGGCATCGACAGCGACGCCTGGCTTCTGCCAAAGAAGGTCTGCCATGGGGAGCTCCTGTACGGTTTCAGTGCGGGATCGACGTCAGTTCGTCGATGCCCAGCGCAAGATTGAGGTTCTGCATGGCCTGGGTGGCCGCGCCCTTGAGCAGGTTGTCCAGGGTCGCCACCACCACCACCCGCTTGCCGCCCGGGGCGAGCGTGAAGCCGCCGACCTGGGCACCGTGGCGGCCAGCGATGCGGCTCACCCACGGCGCCTCGTCCACGACCTCGATGAGTGCTTCACCGGCGTAGGCCTGCTGGAAGCGCTCGACGATCTGCTCGCGGGTCTGCACGCGGTTCAACCACAGGTTGGCGGTGAGGGTGATGCCACGGAAATGCGGCGCGACGTGCGGCATGAATTCGACCGCCACGCCCAGCTGCACGGAAACCTCGCGCTCATGCACGTGGTTGGTCAGCGCGTACGGCATCAGGTTGTCGGCCAGCAGTTCAACGTTGTTCTTGTCCGACGGCGAGGTGCCCGCACCCGAGTAGCCGGACACGCCGAAGCACTGCGGCGGGCCAGCCAGCAGATCCAGCAGCGGATGGATCGCCAGCTGCATCGCGGTGGCATAGCAGCCGGGATTGCTGATGTGCTTCTGTCCGCGGTAACGGCTGCGGGTAAGCTCTGGCAGGCCGTAGTACCAGGTGTTGTCGAAACGGTAGTCGGCCGACAGGTCGACGATCACCGTGTCCGGCTTCGCCGTTTCCAGCGCCGCCACGAACGGCGCGGCCAGGCCGTTGGGCAAGGCCAGGACCACCGCGTCCACGCCCTTGGCGGCAACGGCGTCGGCGTCGAGATTCTCGAACTGCAGTTCGCCCTGCCATTGCGGGTAGTGGTCGGACACGCGCTGCCCGGCCAGTTCGCGCGAGGACACGAAGCCCAGCTGCAGGTTCGGATGCGCTGCCACCAGGCGGATCAGCTCGGCGCCGGTATGGCCGCGGGCGCCGACGATGCCGACGGTGAACGAGGAGGAAGTGCTCATGCGTGCGTGCTCATGCGTGCGAATCGAGGCGGTGCTGCAGGTGGCGTTTCACGCCCTGCCATTCCGCATCGATGATGGAGAAGATGACGGTGTCGCGCGGCGTGCCGTCGGGATGCCGGCGGTGATTGCGCAGCACGCCATCCTGCTTGGCGCCCAGGCGTGCGATCGCGGTGCGCGAGGTGAAGTTGAACCAGCTGGTTTCAAACACCACGCTCAGGCATTCCAGCCGCTCGAAGGCATGGCTGAGCAGCATCAGCTTGGTTTCGGAGTTGACCCCGGTGCGCTGCACCGATTCGCCATACCAGGTGTAGCCGATGCTCAGCCGCGGTACGTCCGGCTGCAGATCGTAGTAACGGGTGGTGCCGACGATCTGGTCGTTGGCATCGAACACCACGAACGGCAGCACCTTGCCTTCGGCCTGTGCCTGCAGCGCCGCCTGCACATAGCCGGTCATGGCCTTCGCATCGGGCACCTGGGTGTACCAGAGCCTGGACAGCGCGCCTTCGCCCAACGCGCCGCGCAGGCCGTCGATGTGGCTCATCTGCAGCGGTTCCAGCCGCGCATGCGTGCCGGTCAACGTGGGTACCCGGGTCCAGTCTGCATGGTTCATCGCGCTCAGCCCTCCAGGCTCGGCGCACGCACCGCGCAGTGGTCGACATAGGTCCTGATCCGGTCGATGCCATCGGCACCGTACCAGAACACCTTCCAATGACCCTGCTTGTAGCAGCCATCGGACTCGGCGTAGTAGAAGTGGTTGATCGGGTTGCCGTTGCGCGAGCGCCAGAACAGCTGCGGGGTTTCCTCGCGCATCACGTTCCAGACCGCGCGGCCAAGGCCTTCGCCCTGGGCATCATCGAGCACGGCGAACTTGTCCAGGTACACGCCCTCGGCCTCATCGGTGAGGATCACCGCCGTGCGGTAGTTCTCGCTGACATACGCGCGCAGCAGCGTGGTCCTCTCGAAATAGTCCGGCACCAGGGTGCGGCCGAAACTGGATTCGATCAGGCCCTTCAGGCGCGGCAGGTCCAGCTCGCTCCAGGCGGTTGCACGCAGCACCTTCTCGCCCTTGCGCACCAGCGTTCCCGAGCCCTTGTGGGTGAACAGTTCCTTGGCCAGGTCGGCCGGCCGGGTGATCGACACCGACGATTCCAGCGGCAACCGGTCCAGCAGGGACTTGATCTGTTCGATCTTCACCTTCATGCCACCGTGGATCCACGGTTGTGCGATCAGGTGGTCGTACTCAGTGGACAGGTTGATCGAATCAATCACGCTGCCCTGCTCGTCCAGCAGGCCGCCGGTACCGGTCAGGAAGATGATCTTGTACGGCTGCAGCTCCTGCACCAGTTCGTTGGCGGCGAAGTCGGCATTGACGTTGAGGATCTGCCCACCGGCGGTCTCGCCCAGGCTGGTGATGACCGGGATCGAGCCGGCACGCAGGCTGGCCTCGATCGGCGCCAGGTTGACCTTCTTCACCTCGCCGACCAGGCCGTAGGTGTCCAGGCCCAGGTACTCCGCCTCGAACACGCCGCCGGTGATGGAGGTGGCGCGCGCGCCATTCTGCTGCAGCGCTTCGACCAGGCGCAGGTTGGATTGCTGGAACACCCGGCGCACGATCGCCAGCGCTTCCGGCGAGGTCACCCGCAGGCCGTTGACCGTCTGCTTTTCAATGCCGGCGGCCGACAGTTCCGCATCCAGCTGCGGGCCGGCGCCGTGCAGCACGATCGGGGTCAGGCCGACTTCCTGCAGGAACGACAGCGAGGAGGTCAGCGCGTCGAGATCGTCGCGCAGCACCGCGCCGCCGACCTTGACCACGGCGAAGCGCTTGGCGTCCAGCTGCGAAAAGCGCTTGAGGTACTGGCTGATCTCCTTCGCGCTGGCCATGCTCGAAAGCAGGCGCACGATGGTCTGGCGGGTCTGGCGGTGGGGCTGGAGGGCAGGAGACATTTCGGTTTCGTCACAGGCGGCGGTCGCCGCGTTGCAGTTCCGCCGCGCAGAAGCGCAGCGGCGTTGTGGGTCGATCAGGCGCCGGCGGCGATGATCAGGTGTACGGCATCGGTGTAGCGCTGCAGCTGCTCCAGCGTCACGAACTCATCGGCGGTGTGGGCCTGGGCGATGTCGCCCGGACCGAACACCATCGTGGTGTAGCCACCGGCCGAGAACAGCGACGCCTCGGTCCAGAAGTCCACCGCGTTGCCGATCGGCAGGTCCAGCGCGTCGGCCACGTCGCGCGCCAGCAGGCGGCGGTGCTCGGCTTCGGCGATATCTCCTGCCGGCAGGCTGGGGCCACGGAAGGTTTCGGTGAACAGCGCCGCTTCCGGTTCGGCGAAGCCGGCGAAGGTCGCCAGCAGCGCATCGATATCCATCGACGGCAGCGGCCGGAAACCAAAACGCACTTCCGCCGCCGGTGCGATCATGTTGGCCTTGATGCCACCTTCCACGCGCCCGATGTTGAAGCGCAGGCCGGTCAATCCACCGAAGCGTGCCGAGGCCAGCGATTGGACATGGTCCAGCGCGCGGTTGCCCCAGCGCATCGCCTGGTGCAGCGCACTGGCGGCTGCATCCTGCTTGCCCGACGCATGGCCGGCACGGCCGGCGAACTGCATCAGTACCGAGCTGATGCCACGATGCGCGAGCACCGCCTCGCTCATGGTCGGTTCGGCCACCAGCACCGCTTCGTACGCAATGCCCCGGGCCAGGAACGCCGCGATGCAGCGCGGATCGTTGGCTTCTTCATCGCTGGAGAACAGGAAGGCCGCGTCGCCATCACTGGCATTGGCGGCCGCCACCAGCGCCGCAGCCGCGCCCTTGATGTCACACACGCCAAGGCCGACCACGCGGTCGTCCAGGCGGCGCATCACGTGCGGGTCGGCACTCCAGTGCGGCGAGTCTGGCACGGTGTCCAGATGCACGTTGAACAGGTACTTCGGCGTGCCGCGCACGGCATACAGGCTGACCGCGCCGGCGCCATGGTCGATCACCTCCACATTGAACCCGGGCAGGTTGTCGCGCAGGTAATCGAAGATGCCACCGGTGGTGATCGCACGCGGCGGGTTGCGGGTGTCGAAGGACACCAGTGCCTGCAGGTGATCGAGCGTCTGTTCAAGCATGAATCAACAGTTCCTGTGGAATTCCGCCGGGCATGGCCCGGCGCTACCGGAACGCGTCTGGTGGAGAGCCCCCTTCTTGTTGAAGGGGGCGCGCCAACGGCGCGGGGTTGAGGTGGAAAGCGTGGTCAACCGCTCAGCGGTTGACCTGCGCGTAGAGGGTGGAGCTCATGCCGAACAGCTTGATGAAGCCCTCGGCTTCTTCCACGCCCCAGTCGGCCGACTGCGCATAGGTGGCGCCCTTGGTGTTGAGCAGGTGCGGCGACTTCACCGCAACGGCGTCGACGCGGCCGCCACGGGTTTCCAGCACCACTTCGCCGTTGACCTTGGCCTGCGAAGACTTCAGGAAGGCTTCGATGTCGGTCTTCAGCGGGTCGTGGTAGAAGCCTTCGTACACCAGCTCCACCCACTTGCGCGCCACGTCCGGCTTGAAGCGGTTCTGCTGCTTGGTCAGCACCGCATCTTCCAGCGCGCGGTGCGCGGCCAGCAGCGAGACCAGGCCCGGTGCCTCGAACACGATGCGGCCCTTCAGGCCGATCACGGTGTCGCCGGTGTACACGCCACGGCCGACGCCGTAGGGGGCAAACAGCTTGTTGAGCTGGGCCAGGATCTGCTCGCCCGGCAGTGCCTTGCCGTCGAGCTCGACAGCTTCGCCTTCGACGAACTTCAGGGTGACGGTCAGCGCCTGTTCCGGCCACTCGGCGCGCGGTGCGCACCAGCCACGGGCGCCCTCGCCCGGTGCTTCCCAACGATCGATCTCGCCGCCGGACATGGTCAGGCCCAGCAGGTTCTCGTTGATGGTGTAGGCCTGCTGCTTGGCGCGCACGCCGAAGCCACGCTCTTCCAGGTACTTCTGCTCGTAGGCGCGGGTCTGGGTGTGTTCCTTCTGGATCTCGCGGATCGGCGCGATGATCTGGTAGTCACCCAGGGCCTTCACTGCCAGGTCGAAGCGCACCTGGTCGTTGCCCATGCCGGTGCAGCCGTGGGCGATGATGTTGGTGCCCAGTTCGGCAGCGCGCTTGAGCGCGGCATCGACGATCAGGTAACGGTCCGACACCAGCAGCGGGTACTGGCCCTGATAGCCCTCGCCGGCCCACACGAACGGCTTGACGAAGCCGGACCAGATGGCCGGACCGCCATCGACGGTCTGGTGGCTGGTGACACCCAGCTCGGCGGCACGCTTCTCGATGAAATCGCGCTCTTCGTCATCCACGCCGCCGGTATCGGCGAACACGGTATGCACGTTGTAGCCGCGCTCCTGCAGGTACGGCACGCAGAAGCTGGTATCAAGGCCGCCGGAGAAGGCGAGAACGACGTCTTTGTTGCTCATGGGGGGTATGTCCTGGTAGCGCCGGGCCATGCCCGGCGGATTGTCTGGAGTGCTTGAACGACGTACGAAAATCAGCGGCCGGCAACAGCAGCCATGATCGCCTTCTGCACATGCAGGCGATTCTCGGCTTCGTTGATGGCGATGCACTGCGGCGAATCCATCACGCCGTCGGTCGCCTTGACGTTGCGGCGCAGCGGCAGGCAGTGGCTGAACACACCGTTGTTGGTCAGGGCCATCTTCCGCTCGTCGACGATGAAGTGCTTGAACTGGTCGCGGATCGGCTTCTCCGGCTCCCAGTTGCCGAAGAACGGCAGCGCGCCCCAGCTCTTGGCGTAGACCACGTCGGCACCGGCATAGGCACTGTCGATGTCATGGCTGATCTTCAGCGAACCGCCGCTCTCGGCCACGTTCTGCTCGGCCCAGCCCATGTAGCGCTCGTCGAGGATGTAGTCGGCGGTCGGGCACAGCAGCGTCACGTCCATGCCCATGCGGGTGGCGATGGTCAGCGCCGAGTTGGCCACTGCGGTGTTCAGCGGCTTGGGGTGGTAGGTCCAGGTCAGCACGTACTTCTTGCCGCGCAGGTCCTGGGTACCGAAATGCTCCTGCAGGGCCATCACGTGCGCCAGTTCCTGGCACGGATGGGTGATGGTCTCCATGTTGATCACCGGCACCGGCGAGTATCTGGCGAAACTCTCGAGCACGACGTCCTGGCGGTCGTAGGCCCAGTCGACGAACTTCGGGAACGCGCGCACGGCAATGATGTCGCAGTAGCGGCCGAGCACCTTGGCTACTTCAGCGATGTGCTCTTCGGTATCGCCGTCCATCACCGTGCCGAGGTTGAACTCGATCGGCCATGCATCCTTGCCCGGCTGCAGCACCACTGCGTGGGCACCGAGCTGGAACGCACCCAGCTCGAAACTGGTGCGGGTGCGCATGGACGGATTGAAGAACACCAGCGCGATCGACTTGCCCTTGAGCTGGTCGCCGAGCTTGTTGCGCTTGAACAGCGCAGCCTGGGTCAGCAGCGCGTCAAGTTCGCTGCGGCTCCAGTCCTGGGTGTTCAGGAAGTGCTTGGGGGACATCATCATTCCTTGCATGAGCGGCGCCGAGGGTCGACGCGGTGGAAGGTGGAAGGGAAAACCGGAAACCAGGGTGGTGCGAAAAGGTTGCAGATGAAGCTTTCAGAACGCGGAAACGAAAAAACCCAGCCGGCGGGCTGGGTTTTTTTCGGACGAACAGCAGAAAGCTCCGGATTACCCAGCGAGAATGTGGGGTTCCGGTCGACGGGCACGCGACGTCATGCCAGTGGCCTGGCGGGCGGCGCTGCTGTCGTGCTGGAAGTCGGTGAGCTTCATTGGCCGGCAATCTTTACATGCGGCCGGGGCCGGCGCAAGAGGCCGGCGTCGCAGAATCAGGGGGTGCCGGCGGCAGCCTGCTCCGGGCCCACCCAGGGGGTGATCGAAACCCGGATCTTCAGCCGGTTGCCCGGGTCTTCGGGCAGCCGTGAACGGTACTTGGTGCCCTTGTAGACATAGTCCACGTCATAGGCGATGGGGCGGCGGAACTCGCGTCCGACGGGCACGATACGACAGTCCCGCGTCAGCATCGGGCCCGTGTTGGCCGGCGCCGGGGCGGGGGCTTCGGCCGGCAGTTCCTCCAGCACTTCCTCGTCGCTGCGCTTGAACATCGAGCGAACCGAATCCCAGAGGCGGCCGATGCGGCCCTTGTCCTCCACCGGCTCCTCGCCAGTGACGTTGACCGGGGCCAGGGTACGGGTCGAGACCGGCTCGCAGTGCTCCTCGGTGCGGGTGGCACGCAGGGTCTGGAACACCGGCTCCACGTTGAGCACCTGGGCGTAGTCGAACTTCACGTTCTCCACGATCACCACCCGGTTGCGGGGCTCGGCCTCCTGGGCCAGGACCACGGCGGGCAGCGCCGACAGGCAGGCCAGGGTCAGCAACGCGGTGGTTTTCATTGGCGAAGGGAGCAGGGACACGGCAATAGTGTAGGCAGTGGTGACCGCAAGGGGCTGAACATTACCCGTCCGCGCCGTTCCTGCCCACCCCACCCCGGCCGCCGGTGACGTCCACCGGTGGCAACGGTCCCCCCAAAGGGCCCCGACACGTTCTAAAATCACAGGCTTGTCCCCCAGTCACAGACCCATGACCCTGCGCCTGCACAACAACCTGACTCGCCAGCTCGAACCGTTCACTCCGCTCGATCCGGCCTGTCCGACCCTGTATGTGTGCGGCCCGACGGTCTACAACTACGTGCACATCGGCAACGCCCGTGGGCCGGTGGTGTTCGGGGTGCTGGCCGACCTGCTGCGGCGGCGCTTCGGTGCCCTGCGCTACGCCCGCAACATCACCGACGTGGACGACAAGATCAACACCGCCGCGCGCGAGCAGGGCGTGCCGATCAGCACCATCACCGACCGTTTCGCTGCTGCCTACCGTGAAGACATGGCCGCGCTGGGCGTGGTGCCGCCGGACATCGAGCCGGAAGTGACCGCGCACATGGCGCAGATCATCACCATGATCGAGCAGCTGGTCAGCAGCGGGCATGCCTACGCCGCCGAGGGCCACGTGCTGTTCGCCGTCGGCAGTTTCGAGGGCTACGGCAAGCTGTCGCGCCGCGATCCGGACGAGATGCTGGCCGGCGCCCGGGTCGAGGTCGCTCCCTACAAGCGCGCCCCCGGCGACTTCGTGCTGTGGAAGCCCTCCAGCGACGACCTGCCGGGCTGGGAATCGCCCTGGGGCCGCGGCCGTCCGGGCTGGCACATCGAATGCTCGGCGATGGCCGCCGCGCACCTGGGCGAGACCATCGACATCCATGCCGGCGGCGTCGACCTGCAGTTCCCGCACCACGAAAACGAGATCGCACAGAGCGAGTGCGCGCACGGCGGCAAGGTGTTCGCGCGCTTCTGGCTGCACAACGGCATGCTCAACTTCGGCGGCGCCAAGATGAGCAAGTCGATCGGCAACATCGAGCGCGTCCACGACCTGGTCCGCAGGCATGCCCCCGAGGCGCTGCGCCTGGCGTTGCTGTCGGCCCACTACCGGCAGCCGCTGGACTGGTCCGATGCGCTGATCGAACAGTCCGGCCGCACCCTCGACCGCCTGTACGGCACCCTGCGCGAGCTGGCCGACGTTGCCGCCACCGCAGTGATCCCGGCAGAGATCGAAGCGGCATTGGATGACGATCTCAATACGCCGCAGGCGCTGGCCGAAGTGGCCCGTATCGCCGGTGAAGCGCGCCGCGCCACCGATCCTGGCGAACGCGCACGGTTGAAGAGTGAACTGCTTGGCGCCGGCCTCGCCCTGGGCCTGCTGCAGGCCGATCCGGCGCAATGGTTCGGCAACGCCGCCGGCGACAGCGACGACGATGCGCGTATCCAGGGCCTGATCGACGAACGCGCGGCAGCCAAGCAGGCACGTGACTTCGCTCGTTCCGACGCCATCCGCGACCAGCTGGCCGCCGAAGGCATCGTGCTGGAAGACACCCCGCAGGGCGTGCGCTGGTCGCGCAAGCGCGGCTGACCTGCCCTGCCCCGTGGCCGGTCAGCCGGCCACGCTCCCTACTGTAGAGACTGTTGTGATCGACTCCCCGTTCCCGCTTGAACCCACCGCCGCCGAGGCACAGACGGCCATCGCCGAGGAATTCGGTTTCTTCGGCGACTGGTCCGAGCGCTACCAGTACCTGATCGACCTCGGCCGCAAGCTGCCCGCCTTCCCGGACGCGTGGAAGACCGAAGAGCACCGCCTGCTCGGTTGCCAGTCGATGGTCTGGATCGTGCCGGAAGGCAACGCGCAGTCGCTGCGCTTCCACGCCATCAGCGATTCGGCCATCGTCTCCGGCCTGATCTTCCTGGCGCTGCGCGTGTACTCCGGGCGCACCGCGCAGGAGATCCTGGCCACCGAACCCAGCTATATCCAGGATATCGGCCTGGCCCGCCACCTGTCGCCGACCCGCAGCAACGGCTTGGCGGCGATGCTGGCGTTCATCCGCGAGACCGCGCAGGCCCAGCTGCAGCGCGATCCGTCGTGAGCGAGCCCGCCACGGCCGAAGACACCGCGCTGGGCCTGCTGTCCCGGCCCGGTTTCGCCAGGCTGCTGGCGTATCGCATCTTCGCGATGCTGTCCTACCAGGTGGTCGCGGTCACCGTCGGCTGGCACATCTACGAAGTCACCCGCAATCCGTTCTCGCTGGGCCTGATCGGCCTGGCCGAGGTGCTGCCGTTCTTCTGCGTGGCCCCGTTCGCCGGTTATCTGGTGGATCATCTGCCGCGCCGCAAGCTGGGCATGGTCGCCTGTTCCGGCTTGGTCGCCACCGCGCTGGTTCTGACCAGCGTGGCCAAGGGCTGGCTGCCGGTTGAGGGCGTGTGGCCGATCTATGCGGCGATCGCACTGACCGGCATGGTCCGTGCCTTCCTGTCGCCGATCTACAACGCGTTGTTCGCCCGCGTGCTGGCACGCGAGCACTTCGCCCGTGGCGCCGGCCTTGGCGCCGTGGTGTTCCAGGCTGGCATGATCGCCGGCCCGGCACTGGGTGGCGTACTGGTCGGCTTCGGTGGCAAGGGCCTGTCCTATGCGGTGGCCACGGCCTTCGCGCTGGTGGCGATGGGCTGCCTGGCCACGCTGAAGGTGGAAGAACCGGTGCATGCCGGCCCAGCCGCCCCGATCTTCAAGAGCATTGCCGAAGGCGCGCGCTTCGTGGTCGGCAACCGGATCATGGTCGGCGCCATGGCGCTGGACATGTTCTCGGTACTGCTGGGCGGTGTGGTGGCGATGCTGCCGGCGTTCCTGCACGAGATCCTGCATCACGGCCCGGAGGGCCTGGGCATCCTGCGCGCGGCGCCGGCACTGGGTTCGGTGTGCGTTGGCCTGTGGCTGGCGCGCCACCCCCTGCACCGTAATGCCGGTCGGGTGCTGCTGTTCGCGGTCGCCGGCTTCGGCCTGTGCGTGATCGGCTTCGGCCTGTCCCAGCACTTCTGGCTGTCGGCGTTGATCCTGCTGTTCTACGGCGCCTTCGACGGCGTGTCGGTGGTGATCCGCTCCACCATCCTGCAGCTGGCCACGCCGGAAGAGATGCGCGGCCGGGTATCGTCGATCAACGGCATCTTCATCAGTTCGTCCAACGAACTGGGCGCGTTCTATGCCGGCACCATGGCCAAGGTGCTGGGGCTGGTACCGGCGGTGGTACTGGGCGGATTCGCGGTGCTGAGCGTGGCCGGGGTCACTGCATGGAAGAACCCGACGCTGCGGAAATTGAATCTGCGCGATCTGCAATAGAGCGGATTTCCGTGCGCACACGCGCCGGTAGCGCCGGGCCATGCCCGGCGGGCGCTTTCCGCGACCGCGGCGGGGTGTCACTTTCTTTGCGCGCGCAAAGAAAGTAACCAAAGAAACGCGCCGCCATCCGCGAGCCGGTGCTGCGCACCGGTGCCCTGCGCTCCTCGGTGAATCAGGGGGAAGGCGCGGAAAGCCAGCCGACCAACAGTCGGCTCTACAGAACAGCGGCGCCTCTTCGCCGCTGGTAGAGCCAAGCCATGCTTGGCTGCTCTTGCCCTTCCATCCAATCTCCGGCTCCGGCCGGAGCCGAGCGTGGTTCGGCTCTCCAGCGACGGCGCGCAGGGAGGCGTCGAGAGCCTGCGGGTGGGCCGGGCAGGACCGTCCGCGGCATGGATGCCGCGGCCGAGCTTACAGGGATGTACTTGCAGCGTGTCCTGCCTGGCCCCACCCGCAGGCTCACCCCGATACCCGCAAAGCGCCGCTCTACGCAGCCAACTCGAACCCAACAAAAAACCCGGCCGAAGCCGGGCTTTCTGCATGACATCACAACGAACCGGAATCAGTCGCCCTGCTGCTTCTGCAGGTGCTCCCAACGCTCCTGGGCGTCGATGGTGCGCTCGGCGGTCAAGCGCGCTTCAAGGCGCTCCAGGCCGATCTCTTCACCGGTGTCCACGCAGTACCCGTAATCGCCTGCTTCCAGGCGCTTGAGGGTGCTGTCGATCTTGCCGATCAGCTTGCGGTAACGGTCACGGGTGCGCAGCTCCAGCGAGTTCTCGGTTTCGCGGGTCGCGCGCTCGGCTTCATCGCCGATGTCACGCACTTCCTCACGCAGGTTCTCGATGGTCTGCTTGGACTCTTCCACCAGGTCGGCGCGCCAGTTCTGCAGGCGCTGACGGAAGTACTCCTGCTGCAGCGGGCTCATGTACTCCTCGTCCGAGGCCGGCTTGTAGCCTGCCGGCAGGATCGGGCGGCCAGTGGCCTCGTCGGTCTTGTATTCGACGACCTTGTACTTGCTGCGCGGCGCAGGTGCCGTCGAACGGGCGGCAACGGCCACGGCGACCTTGCCCACGGGGCGGGTCACGGTCTTCGGAGCGGAATCGGATTTCACGGCGGTTTTGGCAGGCGATTTCGAAACGGGCACGGGATTCTTGGATTGCGGGGCGGTCGATGCTGCAGAAGCGGCGGCCGGGGCCGGCTTGGGGGCCGGTTTGGCTGCCGCCACTGCCGCGGTCTTGGCCGGGACAGACTTGGCCGGGGCCGGCTTCGCAGCTGGCTTCGGTGCGGACTTCACTACAGGGGCCGGCGTCGGCTTGGCGGCCGGCGGGGCGACATTCTTGGCAACCTTCTTGGCCGGTGCCGGCTTGGCAGGCGCCACCTTCTTTGCTGCCGGCTTGGCAGCAGGCGCGGCGGCAAACTTCTTCACCACCGCCTTCGGCGCCGGCTTGGCTGCTGCCTTCTTCGGTGCCGGCTTGGCAGCGGCCTTCTTCACCGGCGCAGCCTTGCTGGCAACCTTCTTCACCACCGGCGCCTTCTTGCTGGCAGCGGCAGGTTTGGCCTTGACCGGCGCAGCGGGCTTCTTCGCCACTGCCGGCTTGCCGGATTTCACCGGCGCTTTCTTTGCGGTGGCCTTCCTGGCCGCCGGCTGTGAGGATGCCGCCTTGGTCGCCGGCTTGCTGGCCGGCTTCTTGGCAACGGGCTTGGCCGCCAACTTCTTCACAACAGGCTTGGCGGTTTTCTTGGCGGCCTTGACGGCCTTCTTTGCAGTTTTTTTAGCAGCCACGAAACGCTCTTCCTTGGATTCCCCGGGGCCCGGGAAAGCGGGCCTTTATAGCCTACCCGACCCGCAGCAGCAACCTTGGGGGCCCGCTCCATTCAGTCCAGGAGTCAACGGGTCCAAGGTGCGGTCCGACGAACACGGACCGCCTTGCGCGGTACGGAACCTGTCCGGCACCTGGAGGGGTGCCGCTAGCGGTCGCAGGCCATCTACGACATGCGACCAACGGCCCATCCTGCACAAATGCGGCCTTCATGCCAACTGGCTTAAGATGACTGCGTGATCTCGCGCCTGCTCATCGCCCTGCTGCGCTTCTACAAGCGCTTCATCAGCCCGCTGCTGGGGCCTCGCTGCCGTTTCGTGCCGAGCTGCTCTGAATACGCCATGGATGCCATCTCCCGGCACGGCCCGCTGCGCGGCAGCTGGCTGGCGGCGCGACGGCTGGGCCGCTGCCATCCATTCCATCCCGGCGGCTTCGATCCAGTGCCCGAATCTCCCAACGCCCCCTCTTGCCGTTGCACAGGAAAACACTGACATGTCCTCCACGCTCATCACCAATGCCCGCCTGGTCAACGAAGGCCGCACCTTCGAAGGCGACCTGCGTATCGAGAACGACCGCATCGCGCAGATCGGCAAGGGTTTGACTCCGCGTGATGGCGAACAGGTGGTGGATGCGGCCGGGCGCTGGCTGCTGCCCGGGATGATCGACGACCAGGTGCATTTCCGCGAACCCGGCCTGACCCACAAGGGTGACATCGCCAGCGAATCGGCCGCGGCCGTGGCCGGTGGCCTGACCAGCTTCATGGACATGCCCAACACCAACCCGCCGACCCTGGATTCGACCATCCTGGAAGCCAAGTACGAGCTGGCGCGCGGCCGTGCCTGGGCCAACTACGGTTTCTACCACGGTGCCAGCAACGACAACCTCGACGCCATCCGTGCGCTCGATCCGAAGAAGGCGCCGGGCGTGAAGGTGTTCATGGGCGCGTCCACCGGCAACATGCTGGTCGACAACCCCGAAACCCTGGACGCGATCTTCCGCGAGTGCCCCACCCCGATCATCACGCACTGCGAAGACACGCCTATGATCGATGCCAACCTGAAAGCGTTCCAGGAAAAGTACGGCGACGCACTGACCCCGGAGATGCACCCGGACATCCGTTCGCGCGAAGCCTGCATCAAGTCGACGCGGCTGGCCATGTCGCTGGCGCGCAAGCACGGCACCCGCCTGCACGTGCTGCACATCTCCACCGCCGACGAACTGGCGCTGTTCGAGAAGGGCCCGCTGATCCGCGCCGACGGCAGCCGCAAGCAGATCACCGCCGAGACCTGCGTGCACTTCCTGCACTTCGCCCGCCCGGATTATGCGACCAAGGGCAACCTGATCAAGTGCAATCCGGCGATCAAGGACGTGGCCGATCGCGAGGCGATCACCGCCGCGTTGGCTGACGACGTGCTGGACGTGCTGGCCACCGACCACGCCCCGCATACCTGGGAAGAGAAGCAGAAGCCCTATGCGCAGGCGCCGTCCGGCCTGCCGCTGGTGCAGTACGCGCTGGTCGCCGCACTGGAACGCGTGCACGAAGGCAAGCTGACCCGCGAGCAGGTCGTGCAGAAATTCGCCCATGCCCCGGCCCAGTTGTTCGATGTGGAAGAGCGTGGCTTCCTGCGCGAAGGCTACTTCGCTGACCTGGTGCTGGTGGAGGATGTGCCGTTCACGGTCAAGCGCGAGGACGTGCTGTCCAAGTGCGGCTGGTCGCCGTTCGAGGGCACCACGTTCCGTTCGCGCGTGGCCTCCACCTGGGTCAACGGCCAGCTGGTCTGGGACGGCAGTACGCTGGTGGGCGAGCCCGCCGGCCAGCGCATGACCTACGACCGCTGATGCGTCCGGCACTCATGTTCGCGGCACTGCTGCTGGCAGCGCCCCTGTTCTCCGCACCCGCGGCCCAGGCACAGGACGGCATCGGCGACCTGATCGACAGCCGCGTGGTGTTCCCGGCCAGCGCGTCGCAGGGCGCGCTGGTGATCGGCAAGGTTCCCGCCGGCAGCAGCGTGCGCTATGCAGGCCGCGACCTGCGCGTGAGCAGCTACGGCAGCGTGGTGTTCGGCATCGGTCGCGATGAGAAGGGCCCGCTGCAGGTGCAGATCCGCCGACCGGATGGCAGCAGCGAGACGGCCGCCATCGCCGTGACCCCACGCGACTGGCCGACCGAGCGGGTGAACGGCGTACCGCCGAAGACGGTCAATCCGCCGCCGGCCATCGCCGAGCGCATCAAGCGCGAACAGGCGCAGGTCACCGCTGCGCGTGCGCGCGACGACAACCGTACCGATTTCACCCAGACCTTCATCTGGCCGGTGCAGGGCCGCATCAGCGGCCGCTTCGGCAACGCCCGCGTGTACAACGGCCAGCCCGGCGCCGGCCACTCCGGCATGGACATCGCAGTGCCGACCGGCACCCCGGTGAAGGCACCGGCGGCCGGTGTGGTGACGTTCGCTGGTCCGGACCTGTACCTGACCGGTGGCACCCTGCTGCTCGACCACGGCTTCGGTGTCAGTTCGAACTTCCTGCACCTGTCGCGCATCGACGTGAAGGTCGGTGATCGCGTCGAACAGGGCCAGGTGATCGCCGCCGTCGGCGCCACCGGCCGTGCCACCGGGCCGCACCTGCACTGGGGCATGAACTGGTTCGACACCCGCATCGATCCGCTGCTGGTGCTGGAGCGCAAGTAACGGTAGTGCCGGCCGCTGGCCGGCAACCTCATGGTGTTCAGCGACCTATGCGGATTGCCGGCCAGCGGCCGGCACTACCATGTGATGGTTCAGCCGCGCGCGGCCCACCACACGCGCAGCAACGTGCGCACGGGCGTGGCTTCAATCGGTTTGCCGGCGGCCTGCGCCGCCAGACGTGCACGCGCCAGGCTCGACCACACCCGGCGTGCACGTGGACCGGGCACGCGGGTGCCCCACCCTTTCAGCAACTGCTGCGCCCAACGCTGTGCAGCGTTGCCGGCATCTTCGTCCAGCAGGCTGCGCGGAACCCCGGCCACGCCAGCGTCCTGCAGGCGCTGGGCCAGGGTCTGCAGCAGCACGGCATGGCCAGCACCCTTGCGCGGCTTGTCGGCAAACACCACGGCTTCGACCGCAGCCACCGCGTCGGCATAGTTGCCCAGTGCACGTTCGGCGCCGGCAGAGTCCAGCGCTACGGTGCGCGCCTCGACCAGATCCGGCAGCGCCTCGGCCAGCTGCACCCACGGTGCCCGCACCGGCTCCAGCACGCGGCCCAGCGGATGCCGCGAACGCTGCGCGGCCCAGCTCCGCAGTTCCTCGCCCCACCACGCCAGCTTGGCGTCCGCCGGCAGCGGGTCGCCAGCGGTGTTGAGCATGTCGTCGAATTCCTGCAGCAGGGCGAACCACGCCAGCGCCACATGGCGCTGCGGTTCGGCCACGAACGGCTCGGCCACCGACCATTCCGGCCAGCGGCTGCGCCACTTGTCGAGGAAACTATCCAGCGCGGTACTGCTCACTACGTTGTTCCTTACGGCTGGGCCGGGGTCGCCGGCCGGCTCGGCCAGAGACTGGCCAGTTGCAGAAGTTCGGCATTCTCGACCAGCACGTCCGCTTGCCAGGCCAAGGGGTCGTCACTGTGCAGCCGGTAGCCCCACAGCGCCGCCACCGACGGCATGCCGGCGGCACGCGCGGCGATGATGTCGCGCTCATCGTCGCCGACGTACACGCAGTCTTCCGCTGCGATGCCGATCAGCTGCGCGGCGTGCAGCAGCGGCAACGGATGCGGCTTGCGTTCGGCCAGGGTGTCACCCCCGACCAGCACGGCGCAGCGCTGCTGCCAGCCGTACTGCGGCACGATCAGCCGCGCCAGGTATTCGGGCTTGTTGGTGACGATGCCCCACACGGTGCCGGCTTCGTCCAGCGCATCGAGCATGCCGGCGACGCCGTCGAACAGCACGGCATGCTGGCCGATCGAGGCTTCGTAGCGCTGCAGGAACTCGGGAATCAGTGCATCGCGCTCGGCTGCTTCCAGCTCTGGAAACGCGGCCGACACCATCGCCCGTGAACCCTTGGACACCACTGGCCGCAACTGCGCCGGATCGATCGGTGCGCGGCCGCGCTCGGCCAGCATCGCATCAAGGGTGGCGACGAAATCCGGGGCGCTGTCCAGCAGCGTACCGTCCAGGTCGAACAGCACCGCACGCGGGAACACGGCCGCGGTCACGGCGCCTTGACCGCGTGGGCCAGGTAGTTGATGTCGGTGCGGCCGCTCAGGCGGGCGCGGTTGCGCCACGGCTCATAGGCCATGCCGCTGACATCGGCCAGCTGCAGGTCGGCCTCGCGCAGCCAACGCGCCAGCTCGGCCGGCTTGATGAATTCCTGGTAGTGGTGGGTGCCCTTCGGCAGCAGCCGTGCCACGTACTCGGCACCGACGATGGCCACGGCGAATGCGGCTGCGGTGCGGTTGATGGTGGACAGGAACAGATGGCCACCCGGCTTCAGCAGGCGCTTGCAGGCCTCGATGATCGCGCCCGGATCGGGCACGTGCTCGAGCATTTCCATGCAGGTCACCACATCGAAGCTGCCCGGTTGTTCGGCGGCCAGGTCCTCGGCGGCCTGCACCCGGTAGTCGACGCTGACGCCACTTTCCAGGGCATGCAGGCGCGCAACCTTGACCAGCTCCGGTGCCAGGTCGATGGCGGTCACTTCGGCACCGGCCTGGGCCAGCGCTTCACTCAGCAGCCCGCCACCGCAGCCGATGTCGAGCACACGCGCACCTCGCAGCGGCGCGCGGTCGGCCACGTACTGCAGGCGCACCGGATTCAGTGCGTGCAGCGGCTTCTGCGGGCCGTCGGCGTCCCACCAGCGGTTGGCCAGCGCGGCGAACTTGTCCAGCTCGGCCTGATCGAAATTGGAAGAAGCGTGGGGGGCAGTCATGACGGTTGTCCTTGCGGCGCCTGCACTCAGGCGCGGATATGACGGATGCGCTCGCGCCACTGGCGCGCGTTGGCGATGATGCCCGGCAGGTCCATGCCGACCAGCTCGCGCTGCACCAGCTTGGGCTTGCCGGCGATCCAGACGTCGCTGACCTGCTGGCGGCCGGTGGCGTACACCAGCTGCGACAGCACGTTGTGCAGCGGCTGGGTCTCCAGCGCGGACAGATCAACACAGACCAGGTCGGCCTGCTTGCCGACCTCGATCGAGCCGATGCGCTCGCCGAAGCCCAAAGCGCGGGCGCCGCCCAGGGTGGAGGCGCGCAACGTGGTCGCCGCGTCCAGCGCGGTGGCATCGTCGGCCACGGCCTTGGCCAGGATCGCCGCCGTGCGGTTCTCGCTGAACATGTCCAGGTCGTTGTTGCTGGCGCAGCCGTCGGTGCCGATGGCCAGGTTCACGCCGGCGCGCTGCAGGGCGCAGGCCGGGCAGAAACCAGAGGCCAGCTTCAGGTTCGATTCCGGGCAATGCACCACGCTGACGCCGCGCTCGGCGCACAAGTGGATCTCGGCCTCGGTCAGCTGGGTCATGTGCACCGCGATCAGGCGGTCGTTGACCAGGCCGAGGCGATCCAGCCGCGCCAGCGGACGCTGGCCGTGCAGCTTGATCGAATCGGTGATTTCCTGCGCGGTTTCATGGGTATGCAGATGCACCTGCATGTCCAGCTGGTCGGACAGCATCCGCACCCGCTCGAAATTGGCATCGTTGACCGTGTACGGCGCATGCGGCGCGAATGCGGTGCCGATCAGCGGGTCGGTGCGCCACTGGTCATGCAGTTCACCGGCCTTGGCGAAGTACTCGTCGTCGGTCTTGGCCCAGGCGGTGGGGAAATCGATGATGACCGCGCCGACCAGCGCGCGGAAACCGTGCTTCTTGTAGACGGCGGCCTGCACGTCACCGAAGAAATAGTTCTCGTTGGCGCAGGTGGTGCCGCCACGCAGCATCTCGGCGATGGCAAGGGTGGTGCCGTCGGCCACGAATTCGGGACCGATCACCGCCGCTTCCACCGGCCAGATGTGCTGCTGCAGCCAGGTCATCAGCGGCAGGTCGTCGGCGACGCCGCGCAGCAGGGTCATCGGGTTGTGCGTATGTGCGTTGACCAGGCCCGGCATCAGCGCCGCCTCTGGGCGGCTGACAACCTGGGTGGCGCGGAACCGCGCACGCGCTTCGGCGCGCGGCAGGATGGCCACGATCTCGCTGCCACGGATGGCCACAGCATGATCTTCCAGCACCACCGCATGCGGCTCGATCGGAACGACATAACCGGCTTCGATGAGCAGGTCGCAGGCTTCGGGGAGGTGCGGGCTATCGCTCATGCGGGCTCACTGGCTGGGGGAAGGACCATACGTAGCCTTGGCTCCGACCTGGCGACTGATCACCGGTCAAACGGCTACCGCTGGGCTTCTGGAAGGCAAGCCCCTGAGTCAGGGGCGGCCGCGAAGCGGCGGGGTGTGGATGCTGCTGAGTGGGGGCCCACGATCCGCCATGGCGGATCGTGGGAGCGCCAGCGCGAATGCGATGGCGCGTACCCGGCCAGCGGCCGGCACTACCGTAATCCGGCTGCGCCGGATTACTTGACGCGCGAGGAGTACTCGCCCGAACGGGTGTCGACCTTGATGATTTCATCCTGGTTGACGAACAGCGGCACGCGCACCACGGCGCCGGTTTCCAGGGTGGCCGGCTTGCCGCCGCCGCCCGAGGTGTCACCGCGGACGCCCGGATCGGTCTCGGTGATCTTCAGTTCAACGAAATTCGGCGGCTGCACGAAGATCGGCGAACCGTTGAACAGGGTCACGATGCAGGACTCCTCGCCCTTCAGCCACTTCTCGGCGCCGCCCATGCCGGCCTTGTCGGCCTGCACCTGCTCGAAGGTCTCCGGGTCCATGAAATGCCAGTACTCGCCGTCGCTGTACATGTAGTCCATGTTGGTATCGACCACATCGGCCACTTCCACGTCGTCGGTCGCCTTCATGGTCATTTCGACCGTGCGGCCCGACTTGATGAAGCGATAGCGCACGCGGGTGAAGGCCTGGCCCTTGCCCGGCTTGATGAACTCGGTCTCGGAGATGACGGCCGGTTCATTGTTGACCAGGATCTTCATCCCGTTCTTGACATCGTTCATGCCCGCAGTGGCCATGCTCAAGCTCCTCAAATGGCGAAACCGCCGCGCGTGCGGCGAGCCGGATAGAATGGAAAGCCCACCGGAACCCCGGCGGGCAACTGTTTATGTGTCCATGATAACCGCAGGCCCCCTCTCCATGCAGCTTTCCGCCTTCCCCCGGACCCAGTCGCCAGGCGCGCCCGCGCGCTGGCAGCAGCTGTGGCGGCAGGCCCTGCGCGACCCGCAGACGCTGCTGGCCCGCCTGGATCTCGATGCCGCGGCGCTGGGCGTATCGGAGGCGGCCATCGCCCAGTTCGCGCTGCGCGTGCCGGAGGGTTTCGTCGCCCGCATGCGCCGTGGCGACGCCCACGATCCGCTGCTGCGGCAGGTACTGCCGATCGACGCGGAGATGCGCCCGGCGCCCGGGTTCAGCTTTGACGCGGTGGGCGACGGCGCGGCCAAAAAGGCCACCGGGGTCATCCAGAAATACCGTGGCCGGGCCCTGCTGGTGGCCACCGGCAGCTGTGCCATCAACTGCCGCTACTGCTTCCGCCGGCATTTCGACTATGGCGCCGAGAACGCCGCCAAGGGGGGCTGGCAGGAGGCAGTGGAGGCCATCGCCGCAGACCCGGACATCGATGAGGTGATCCTGTCCGGCGGCGACCCGCTGTCGCTGGCCACGCACAAGCTGGCCGAGCTGACCGATGCGCTGCGCCAGATCCCGCACATCCGCCGGTTGCGCATCCACACGCGCCTGCCGATCGTGCTGCCCGAGCGCGTGGACGAGGAACTGCTGGCCTGGCTGGGCAGCCTGCCGTGGCCACTGGCGATCGTGGTCCACGCCAACCACGCCAATGAATTCGACGCCAGCGTCGACATGGCGATGGCCCGCCTGCGTGGCATCGGCGCCCAGCTGCTGAACCAGGCGGTGCTGCTGCGCGGAGTCAACGACAGCGTGCAGGCGCTGCAGGACCTGAGCGAACGCAGCTTCGCCGCCGGCGTGCTGCCGTATTACCTGCACCAGTTGGATCGCGTCGAGGGCGTGGCCCACTTCGAAGTGGACGACATCCAGGCCAAGTCCCTGATTGCCGGCCTCACTGCCCGGCTGTCCGGCTACCTGGTCCCCAAGCTGGTCCGCGAGCTGCCCGGCGACCCGAGCAAGCGCCCGCTGTAGCGCCTCACGCGCCCGATTCGATCATCCGCACCACTTCGGTGGCGGTGACCGGGTGGCTCAGCCGGTAGCCTTGACCCAGGTCGCAGCCACGCTGGGCCAGCAGCTCGAACTGGGCCTCCTGTTCGATACCCTCGGCCACCACCGTGATGCCCAGTGCGTGGGCCATGGCGATGATCGCCGTGGTCAGGGCCAGGTCGTCCGGGTCGCGCTGCATGTCGGCGACGAAGCTTTTGTCGATCTTGACGCCGTCCACCGGCACCTGCCGCAGGTGGCTGAGACCGGAGAAACCGGTGCCGAAGTCGTCCAGCCACACCTTCACCCCGGCCCGGTGCAGGCGGTCCAACAGCTGCGCGGCCAGCATCTCATCGCCGATCACCGCCGTCTCGGTCAGCTCCAGGTGCAGGCGCGAGGCCGGCAGGCCCGACTCCTGCAGGCACTGTGCAACCAACGCCGGCAGCTCCCCGCCGCGCAACTGCCGTGGCGACACATTGACCGAGACGAACAACTCGTCACCGGCCACGCCCCGCGGCCACTGCACCGCTTCCATGCAGGCGGCACGCAGCACCTTCGGGCCGATGATCTCGATCAGGCCACTCTGCTCGGCCACCTCGATGAACACCGATGGCGGAATCGTGCCCAGCGTCGGGTGCTGCCAGCGCAGCAGCACTTCGACACCGACCATGCGGCGGTCACGCATGCGGAAGATCGGCTGGTAGGCCAGCCGCAGCTCGCCGCGCTCCCAGGCGCCGCGCAGTTCCTGTTCCATGTGCACGCGCCGCTCGACCGCGTGATCCATGGCCCGGCTGTAATAGCGATAGCAGTTCTTGCCGGCCATCTTTGCCTGGTACATCGCGATGTCGCCGTTCTTCAGCAGCGTCGTCGCATCCGCGGCATCGTCGGGGAACAGGGTCACGCCGATCGAGGTGCCCAGGAACAGTTCCCTGCCCTGCACCACCAGCGGTTTGCCCAGCTCGCGCACCAGCACTTCGGCCAGCAACCGCGCATTGGCCGCAACATCGCCATCACCAACGAGGATCACGAATTCGTCGCCGCCGAACCGCGCCAGCACGGCATCGTCGCCGCCGGCCTCGGTCACTGCGCGGCCGATGCGCTGGGCGAACTGAAGCAACGCCTCGTCGCCGGCCTCATGGCCCAGCGTGTCATTGACCCGCTTGAAATCATCGATATCGGCAAACAGCAGACCCAACCGGTGATTGGACGCACGTGCGGCCATCAATCGATGGTCCAGCGCCTCGCGGAAGGCCAGGCGGTTGGTGAGCCCGGTCAAGGCGTCGGTGTAGGCCATGCGCCGCACTTCGCGGTCGTGGCGGGCGATCGCATCACGCATGCGGGCAAAACCGCGCACCAGTTCCCCGACCTCGTCGTCGCGGGTGTTTTCCCGCAGCGGCGCCTGGTAGTCGCCCGCTTCGATGCGCCGGGCGGCCGCGGCCAGCTCGCGGATCGGCGCCACCAGCGTGCGCTGTACGTACAGGATCACTACCACGCCGATCACCACCAGCAGGCCAAGCATCAGCAGCAGCCAGCCCAGATGCCGGCTTCCCATCTGCTGCAGCCGCTCGCCGAGGGTCGCGTTGGCCGCCTGCTCACGCTGCAGCACTTCATCCAGCGCCATGCCGACGCGGACACCACCGATGCGTTGTTTGCCCACCCTGATCGGCATCGCGTTGTCGAGCACCGTGGGCGACTGCTGCACCACCAGCGACTGCGCGGCAACCGCCCCGGCCGCCAATGGATCGGTCATCGGCCGCCCGGATCCGGGCACTCCGGCCGAGCCGTCGTGGACCAGCCGCCCGCGGTCGTCGAACACCAGTACGTAGCGCACCACCGGCTGCCGCGAAATGCTGCGCACCAGCGCCCCGACCTGGTCCAGGTCGTTGTTGTGGAGCGGACCGGCAAGCGCATCGGACAGCTCGCGCACCATGGCCTCGCCACGGCTGCGCACGCTGCGGTCGAACAGTTCGTGGATGACGCCGTTGCTGAGCGACCTCACCTCGCCCTGCATCGCAGCCTGCCGCCCCAGCAGCACGGCCAGGATCGCCACCACCACCAGCATCGCCCCGCCCATCGCAAGCAGGAACCGGGCCTGCATCCCCGAGCCGAGCAACTTCATTCCACTTCCATCCGCACGCGCGTCGACCCTTGTTTCAAATCATCCCGCCACGGCTGCGCATGCGCATCGACGCGGCGGAAACCGGAAGCCCCCAACACCTTCTGCAACGCACGCTGCACCCGCCGAAGACAGACGACACGCGGCAGCACGCCGGACGCGCGGCCGGGCACCGTCGGCGCCGGTCCGGCACCCTCCCGGTCCACACTGCCAGGCGCATGATCCTGCGTCATCGCGAGTTGCCCCTCATCGCTGCCCAACGCCCCCTTCTGTGAACCGGGCGCAGCATGCGCCGTCCCGGCCAGCAGGGCCAAGGCCAGGCGCAGCAGTTCCCCCTGCATTGCCCTACGCAGACCCGACACAAGCATCATCCCCCCGGGGTATCCGGACAGACTACCCGAAAAAATGAGACCGTCGTCAGCTGTCCTTGCCGTTCTTCTGCGCCAGCCGCGCCATGCGCTGGGTATCGGCCAGGATGCCGCGCAGCAGGCGCACTTCCTGCTCGCTGGGTTCGCTGCGCAGGAACAGGCGGCGCAGCTTGCGCATCGCCGACTCGGGCGCGCGTCCCTTGTGGAAATCGATCTCGTCCAGAGTCTCGCCAAGTTGGGCGAAGAAGCTCTCCATCTGATCGTGGCTGGCAACCTGCTCGCGGTTGTCCGGCTCGGTCGCAGCCACCGGCTGTGCGCCCAGCAGCTGCATGCGCACTTCATAGGCCAGCACCTGCACTGCGGCGGCCAGGTTGAGCGAGCTGAACTCCGGGTCGGACGGAATGTGCACAGCGGCATGGCACAGCTGCAGCTCCTCGTTGGTCAGGCCGGTACGCTCGCGACCGAACACCAGCGCCACCTCGGCACCCTCGCTGGCCTTGGCCACTGCGCGGGCGGCGGCATCTGCCGGCAGGAACTCCTCCAGCTGGACCCGGCGCGCACGTGCGGTGCACCCCAGCACGAAGCGGCAGTCGGCCACGGCCTCGGCTAGCGTGGCCACCACCGGTGCGTCGCCGAGCACGTCCTCGGCACCGGCCGAGCGCCGGAAGGCCTCTTCATCAAGCGGCTTCTCCGGCGCCACCAGGACCAGGCGGGCCAGGCCCATGGTCTTCAGGGCACGGGCGGCGGCCCCCATGTTGCCGGGGTGTTGGGTGCCGACAAGGACGAATCGGAGACGGGTGGCGACAGGAAACTGGGACATGAACAGGGAAAATGTCGAGCTGGACGAAGACCAATGGTAAACTGTGCGGCCGGCCACTGCGCCGGACCCGCTCTTTTCCCCCGCCAGCCCTTCTCTTCTGCCCTTCCGGGAGCCCATGCCATGCAGAAACCCGCCGTCACCGTCATGGTCAAGGCCGCCCGCCTCGCCGGCAACGTCCTCTTGCGCAACATCAACAAGCTCGAGGCACTGAATGTAGTCCAGAAGGGCCGCATGGACTACGCCAGCGAAGTCGATGCGGACGCGGAAAAGGTGATCGTCAAGGAACTCAAGCGCGCTTACCCCGAGTACGGCATCTTCGGTGAAGAAGGTGGCGTGCAGAGCGAGCGTCGCCACATGTGGGTCATCGACCCGCTGGACGGCACCAGCAACTACCTGCGCGGCGTGCCGCACTACTGCGTGTCGATCGCCCTGGTCGAGAACGGCGAGCCGACCGACGCGGTGATCTTCGACCCGCTGCGCAATGAACTGTTCACTGCCAGCCGTGGTGCCGGCGCCGTGCTCAACGACCGCCGCATCCGCGTGGCCGACCGCAAGGATCTGGAAGGCACCATGATCCACACCGGTTTCGCCCCGCGCGAGCGTGCCCGCGCCAGTGCGCAGCTGAAGTCGCTGGACGCCCTGCTGGTGCACGCCGAGGACATCCGCCGTTCGGGTTCGGCCGCGCTGGACCTGGCCTACGTGGCCTGTGGCCGCGCCGACGCCTACTTCGAGGCCGGCGTGAAGGCCTGGGACATCGCTGCCGGCGTGCTGCTGGTGCGCGAAGCCGGTGGCAAGGTCTGCGACTTCAAGGGCGCGACCCCGGCCCGCATGGACAACCGTGGCCCGGACACCCAGCAGATCGTGGCTGGCAACCTGAAGGTGGCCGAGTCGCTGCAGAAGGTGCTGGTCAACACGGGTTACGCTGCCGAGTTCGACGCGAAGTTCTGAGTTCGCGCGTAAAGCGGTTCATGGAGACGGCACCTGCGAAGGTGCCGTTTTCGTATCCGCAGTGATCGTGCTTGTCACTTTCTTTGCTCGTGCAAAGAAAGTGACGCGCCTCCGCAGGCGCGGAAACGATCCGCCGGGCATGGCCCGGCGCTACCGACGCGTGGGCGAGCAAACAAAAACGCCCGGCGCGAGGCCAGGCGTTCCTGCACTGCTCTACAAGCGGAGGCTTATGCCACCGTCGACGCCCGCAGCGCGGCGATGCGCTCTTCCAGCGGCGGGTGGCTCATGAACAGCTTCTTCGCCGTCGACCCGGCAATACCGAACGCGGCGATCTGCGTCGGCAGGGTGCTCTGGCCGTGGTTGAGCTGCAGCCGCTCCAGCGCCGAGATCATCTTCTGACGGCCGGCCAGCGATGCACCGCCGGCATCGGCACGGAATTCGCGGTGGCGCGAGAACCACATCGAGATCATCGTGGCGAACAGGCCGAACACCATCTCCAGCACGAACACGATGATGTAGTACGCAAAGCCACGGCCGCCGCCTTCGCGGTTGCCCGACAAAGCACTGTCGATGATGCCGCCGACTACGCGGGCCAGCACGATCACGAAGGTGTTCAGCACGCCCTGCAGCAGTGCCATGGTGATCATGTCTCCGTTGGCGACGTGGGCGATCTCGTGGCCGAGCACGGCTTCGGCTTCGTCCTCGCTCATGTTGTGCAGCAGACCGGTGGACACCGCCACCAGCGCGTTGTTGCGGTTGGCACCGGTGGCGAACGCGTTGATCTCCGGGCCGTCATACACCGCCACTTCCGGCATGCCGATACCGGCGGCCTTGGCCTGGCGCTCGACGGTGGCCAGCAGCCAGCGCTCGGTCTGGTTGCGCGGCTCGGTGATCACCACCGCACCGGTGGAGCGCTTGGCCATCCACTTGGACAGCAGCAGCGAGATGAGCGAACCACCAAAACCGAAGATGGCAGCCATGACCAGCAGGCCGCTCATCCGGCTGGGGTCGACCCCTATCAGCGACATCACGATGCTGGCGAGGATCAGCACGGCAAAGTTCGTGGCCAGGAACAGCGCAATACGGGTGAACATGGGAATTTCCGGCTTGGAAGGGGGTTGATATCCGTCAATCTGCGGTGCAGTCAGCTTGAATTCAAGCGCCAACCTGACCGACGATTCAGCTGCATGACCTCCTCCCTCTCCTGCGGCCGCTTCGCGCCCTCGCCCACCGGCCTGCTGCATCCCGGCTCGCTGCTTGCCGCCTTCGGCAGCTGGCTGCTTGCGCGCCACCATGGCGGCCTGTGGCGGTTGCGCATCGAAGACGTCGATCCACCCCGCACGGTGGCCGGCGCCGCACAGGCGCAACTGCAGGCGCTGGCCGCCTTCGGCCTGCTTCATGACGGGCCGGTGATCTGGCAGAGCGCGCGTGGCGACGCCTACCAGACGGCGCTGGACCGCCTGCTGGCCGATGGCGACGCATTTGTCTGCCACTGCAGTCGGAGCGATCTGGCCGCCAATGGCGGCATCCACCATCGCTGCGTCGCGCGGCAGGCAAGACCGGACCCAGCCGTCCGCTTCCGCGTGCCGCCCGGCAGCATCGTGCGGTTCGAGGATGGCCTGCGCGGCCCGCAGCAACAGGATGTCCATGCCGAGGTCGGTGATTTCGTACTGCGCCGCGCCGACGGCTGCTGGGCCTACCAGTTGGCGGTGGTCGTCGACGATGCCGCGCAGGGCGTGAACGAAGTCGTGCGCGGCGCCGACCTGCTCGATTCCACCGCCAGGCAGATCCTGCTGCAGCAGGCGCTGGACCTGCCGACGCCGCGCTACTGGCACCTGCCGCTACTGCTGGATGCACCGGGCCACAAACTGTCCAAGTCACTGGCCGCGCTGCCGGTGGATGCCGGCGCGCCGGTACCGGTGCTGCGCCGGTTGTGGGAACTGCTGGGCCAGCCGGGCACCGCACTGGACGGCATCGACGACCGCGACGCGCTGTTGGCCGCCGCGCAGCGCAGCTTCAACCCCGGCCTGCTGCCGCGCGCGGACATTCTGCTGCCGGCCGGCGCACTTTCCGCGCCGATGTTGCAGAATCCCCCTTCCCCCACCTGACATCCGGACAGCTTTCCATGACATCTCGCGTCGCACTGGTCACCGGCGGAACCGGCGGCATCGGTACCGCCATCTGCCAACGCCTGGCCGACCAGGGCCACCGGGTCGCCACCAACTACCGCGATGAGACCAAGGCCCGCGCCTGGCAGCAGGCGATGACCGAACGCGGCTACCACGTGGCGATCTTCCCGGGCGATGTCTCCGACTCTGCCAGCGCCGAAGGCCTGATCCGCGCGGTCGAGGCCGAACTGGGCCCGGTCGAGATCCTGGTCAACAACGCCGGCATCACCCGCGACACCACCTTCCACCGCATGCGCGCGGAGCAGTGGCACGATGTGATCAACACCAACCTCAACTCGGTGTTCAACGTCACCCGCCCGGTCATCGAGGGCATGCGTCGACGCGGCTGGGGCCGGGTCATCCAGATCAGCTCGATCAACGGCCTGAAGGGCCAGTACGGGCAGGCCAACTACGCCGCCGCCAAGGCCGGCATGCATGGCTTCACCATCTCGCTGGCGCGCGAGAACGCAGGCTTCGGCATCACCGTGAACACGATTTCGCCCGGTTACGTGGCCACCGACATGGTGATGGCGGTGCCCGAGGAAGTGCGCGCCAAGATCATTGCCGACATCCCGACCGGGCGCCTGGGCAAGCCGGAAGAAATAGCCTACGGCGTGTCCTTCCTGGTGGCCGAAGAGGCCTCGTGGATCACCGGCAGCAACCTGGACATCAACGGCGGCCATCACATGGGCTGGTAAACGGCGCCAGGGCCTGAAAGCCCGTGCTGCACCCTGCCGTTGGTCATGCTGCGCAGCACGCAAAGCCTTGCTGCGCAACATTCCGGCGACGGAAAGCCAAGCCTGGCGGGGGCTGGGGCGGTTGCAACCGCTGCTGCACTGCGCCATGCTGCGCGTCTACTGTGACGAGTACCGCTTCATGGCTGCGACCCGCATCATCAAGAAGTATCCGAACCGCCGTCTGTACGACACCGAGATCTCCAGCTACATCACCATCGAGGACGTGCGCCAGCTGATCCTCGACGGCGAAGACTTCGAAGTCCGCGACGCCAAGAGCGGCGACGACCTGACCCGATCGGTCCTGCTGCAGATCATCGCCGACCAGGAGCAGGACGGTGAACCGATGCTCTCCACCCAGCTGCTGAGCCAGCTGATTCGCTTCTACGGCGATTCCCTGCAGGGCTTCATGGGCAACTACCTGGAGCGCAGCATGCAGGTCTTCCTCGACCAGCAGCAGCAGTTCCGCCAGCAGATGGGCAACCTGCTGGGGCAGACGCCGTGGGCGATGATGAACCAGCTGACCGAGCGCAACCTGGAGTTGTGGCAGGAATTCCAGCGCAACATGGGCAGCGGTTTCGGTGGCCCGCGTCCGGGTGGCACCGGAACGGGCACCGGCGCCGGTACGGCCGGCAAGCCGAACGATCCGGCCGGCGGCACCGGCACCGGCGGCAAGACCCGCCGCTGAGCCCCGCCCCGGCGGATACGAAAACGGCGCGCCATGAGCGCGCCGTTCTGTTTTGAACGCCTCTACGCGGGGCGTGGTTTTACTTCCTGCAGCCCTTGCAGACCCGCTCGACCTTGTACCCCTTCGCCCGCAGCTTCTCGACCACGCCGTCGTTGCCCAGCAGGTGCAGGCCGCCCACCACCACCAGCGTGCCGCCTTGCCCGGCCTGCAGGTACGGCAGCAGCTTGGGCACCCACGCATCGTTGCGGTCGGTATTGATGCGCTGGTACAGCTGCGGATACTTCTGGCGCATCTCCACGCCCATCCGGCTCCACAGCAGGCGATCGTCGCCGCGGCGCCAGGCCTCATGCAGCATCTGCGCCTGGGCGTCCCCCTTGCCCGCTTCGTCCAAGGCCTCGGACAGCATCTGCCGCTGCTCCTGCACGCTCATGCCATCAAGCAGGTTGATCTGGCTGGACATGTCTTCCAGGCCTGCGGTCTTCTTGCCGGCCTTCTGCGCCCGCTGCATGAAGTGCCGGTCCAGCCCCAGCTCGGGGTCAAGGCCCAGCTTCTGCATCTGCCCGACGGTGATGGTCAGGCCGACGAACCACGCTTTCATGCCCTGCAACTGCGCCAATGGCAATTGGTTCTGCGTCGCATAGGCCTGCAGCTTCTGCCAGGTCGGCGCATCCAGGTCACGCTTGAGTTCACTGCCGTCCTTGCGGGTAGCCACCTGCACCATCTGGCTGGCCATCTGCGGCGACTGCAGTTCCTCAGGGGTCACTTCGAACAGCACACGCTGCGAGGCTTCGAATGCCTGCTCGACCTCGGTCGACAGTGGATAGTCCTGCGGCTTCAACAGATGGAAGGAACCCAGCAGGTACAGGCGTGCATCTCCCTGCCCGGTGACCTTCCACAGCAGCGGCACCGGCGGCTTGCCGGCCGTGGCTTCGGCCGGCGCATCGCGCGCGACGGCCAACGGACCGACGGCGCAGGCAGCGAGAAAAACGGCACTGCGCAGCAACAGTTTCATCAACATGTTCAACCCTCTCCTTCAGGCAGGTGATACGTCTTTTCACCCGCTTCCACGCGCAGGTCCAGGCGGTTTTCCGGCGGTGCCAACGGACAGGTCGCATAGGCGGTGAACGCGCACGGTGGGTTGTGGGCGTGGTTGAAATCGATCGTCACGTGGCCGTCGGCCGTGGGCGCATCGGTATCCAGATAGCGGCCGGCAGGGTAGCTGCCGTGGCCACTGGTACGGTCGGCAAAGATCAGGAACAGCGGCTGCCCCGGTTCGCCGATCGCTTCCAGCCGCCAGCTGCGGCCGTCGCGATCGAATTCCACGGCACCGGCGTTGGGCATCTCGGTGGTCAGGCCGGTGATGTCCACGATCGGCAAGGTCTTGCCTGGCGGATGCGCGATGAAGCGCGCCTGCACCTGCCATTGCGGGCCACCGGGCCAGTACTGCAGGCCGGCGAAATCGCGGCGCGCCGGTGCATCGGCATGCTTGACCCGCAGTGCGTCACGCGGGCCGCGACGGATCAGGCTGAGCTGGCCCTTGCCACCATCGAAGGCCAGCAGGGTCGGCTGCGGATCCTTGTCGGTATCCATGCGCACACGCCCGCGCACGGGCTGTCCATCAAGGGTGACATCCGTGCCGGACTCCGGCGTGAACCACCACTGGTCGCCTTCACGGCGCAGCAGGCCCAGCTTGGCCGGCCCCACCGCCAGGCGGATGCCGCTGGTGTCGCCGCTGCCGACGAAGTGCGATCGGTTCTGCAACCAGTGCAGGCCGACCAGCGCGGTCCAGCCATCGGGCCGGGTCAGGTCCTGGTAGCGCAGCACCCGCCATTGCTGTTGCTGTGCGGCGAAGGCCGGATCCTCAACGGCGGCCGGTGCCGGCGTGGGTGCCGGGCTGCAGGCCACCAACAACAGGGCCGCCAGCAGGCTGCCCATTCGGCAAAATCGCATCGGTGCTCCCCTCAACGTCCGCGCAGGAACCAGCGGTCGATCTCCGCCAGCGAAAAACGGGCCCAGGTCGGTCGGCCGTGGTTGCACTGTCCGGACCGCTCGGTGATTTCCATGTCGCGCAGCAGCGCGTTCATTTCCGGCACGGTCAGGCGCCGGTTCGCACGCACCGCGCCATGGCAGGCCATGGTCGACAGCAGCTCATCGCGCGCAGTGGCGATGCGACGGCTCTGGCCGTGCTCGCGCAGGTCGGTCAGCACATCGCGCAGCAGGCCTTCGGGCTCGGCATGGGCCAGCAGCGCCGGGATGCTGCGCACGTGCAGTGCGCCCGGTCCCGCGCGGGTGATCTCGAATCCGAGCGCAGCCAGCGTATCGGCCTCCGCCTCGGCGGTATCGGCCTCGCGCTCGCCCACCGCCAGGGTGATCGGCACCAGCAACGGCTGCGATTGCAGGCCGATGCCATCGTGCGCATTCTTCAACCGCTCGTAGCCGATGCGTTCGTGCGCCGCATGCATGTCGACCACGATCAGGCCTTCGGCGTTCTCGGCCAGGATGTAGATGCCATGCAGCTGGGCAACGGCGTAACCCAGCGGAGGTACGCCGGCGTCGGCACTGGTGACCGGCAATCCGTTCTCCATCGGCATCGGCGGCAGTGCCGCACCGCGCTCGGCACCCGCTGGCGACGCATACAACGCAGCATAGGCGGCGGGTGCGTCGGCCACCTGCAGGCCCAGCGGCTGCTGCGGGCGCCAGCCAGAGAAGCCGCCACCACCACCGCCGCCCTGCCCGGCACCGGGCGCCGGGCCGCGTACGTAGCCGAAGCTGGACGCCGTCGCGCCCGGCATCGCCGCCGCAGGGTCGCCTTCGGCCGGATGCGCCGCGCCGGCACCGATCTCCTGCGCGGTCATGCCGGCACGGGTGTCGGCCAGTGCATCCTTCAGGGTGCGGTAGACGAAGTCATGCACCAGCCGCGAATCGCGGAAGCGCACCTCATGCTTGGCCGGATGCACGTTCACATCAACGCGCGTCGGGTCCAGCTCCAGGAACAGCACATACGCTGGCTGGCGGCCGTGGTACAGCACGTCGCCGTAGGCCATCTTCACTGCATGGGCGACACTGCGGTCACGTACCGAACGTCCGTTGACGTACAGGTACTGCTGGTCGGTGCTGGCGCGCGAATAATGCGGCTGCGCGATCCAGCCATGCAGGCGCAGGCCGGCACTGCTGTGGTCCACGCGCACAGCCTGGTTGGCGAAGTCCTCGCCCAGGGTCTCGGCCAGGCGCACGTCCGAATACAGGTCGCCTGGCTTGTAGCGACGCGAGGCCTTGCCGTTGTGCGAGACGCGGAGCTCGACATCGGGACGGGCCAGCGCCAACGAACGCAGCCACTCTTCGATATGCCCCAGTTCGGTGCGCTCGGCGCGCAGGAACTTGCGCCGCGCCGGCACGTTGTAGAACAGCTCGCGCACTTCCACCGTGGTGCCGGGCGCATGCGCGCGCGGGGTCACCTCGCCGATCTTGCCGCCTTCGATCTGCAGTGCCGAACCGTGCTCATCATGGGCACGGCGCGAGGCCAGGGTGAAACGACTGACCGAGGCGATCGACGGCAGCGCTTCGCCACGGAAACCCAGCGTGGCCACTGCTTCCAGCTCATCCAGGTTGGCGATCTTGCTGGTGGCGTGCCGCGAAACCGCCAGCGGCAACTGCTCTGCGGCAATGCCGCTGCCGTTGTCGCGGATGCGGATCAGGCGCACACCGCCTTCTTCCAGCTCGATATCGACGCGGCTGGCGCCGGCATCGATCGCATTCTCTACCAGTTCCTTGACCACCGATGCGGGTCGTTCGACCACTTCACCGGCGGCAATCTGGTTGATCAGGATTTCCGGCAGCGGCCGGATCGGACGCGGATCGGGCGCGTTCATGGGCAGGCAAGGCAGGCAGACGTCATGCCACGATGATAGCGGAGCGGCGCCAGGTAGAGTCGAGATGCAGCGTACGCGGCGCCAGCCAGGCGTGGCCTGGCTTCAGCGGAAGCAGGCGATCCAGCGGGTTACTTGCTGCCGCCCGCCACGGTGCTTGCAGCGTCGATCTCGGCCTGCGCGCGCGCGGCGTACAGCGTGCCCGGCGGCGGTTGGCGGCTGAAGAAGGTGTGCACGCCATCCAGCACCGCACCGGCGACCTTGCGCTGGTAGGCCGGGTCGATCAGGCGGCGCTCTTCATCCGGGTTGGAGATGAACGCGGTTTCCACCAGCATCGCCGGCATGTCCGAAGTGCGCAGCACGGCGAAGTTGGCGCGCTCGATGTTCGGCTTGTGGTTGTTGCCGATACGCTTCAGGCCGCCCAGCACGTGCCCGGCTGCGTCCTCGGAGGATTTCATGTAACCGCTCTGGGCCAGGTCCAGCAGAACGTTGGCCAGCGTGCCTTCGGTCTGCTGCAGGCGCACGCCACCGACCAGATCGGCGGCGTTTTCCTTGTCCGCCAGCCAGCGTGCACGCTGCGAAGACGCGCCCTTGGTCGACAGCACATACACCGACGAACCGGTGGCCGAGCGGTTTTCGGCGGCGTCGGCATGGATCGAAATGAAGATGTCGGCCTTGTTCGCACGCGCCTTCTGCGCACGCATCGGCAGCGGGATGAACACATCGCTGTCGCGGGTGAGGAAGGCTTTCAGGCCAGGCGTGGCGTTGACCTGGCGAGCCAGTTCACGCGCCACCGCCAGGGTGACATCCTTTTCGCGCTTGCCGGTGGGGCCGATGGCGCCCGGATCCTGGCCGCCATGGCCCGGATCGATCGCCACCACCAGGTGACGCATGCCCGGCTGCATGCGGATGCGCGAGGCATCGCTGGGCATGGTCGGACGCGGCGACTCGGTCGGCGCAACAGGTGTCGGCACCGGCTTCGGCTGGGTGGCCACAACTGCAGTGGTGGCCTGTCCAGCCAGGATGGCTGCCGGCGACGACGTCGGGGTGCTGCTGGCGGTGGTGCCTGCTGCCGCCATCTGCACCGGGGTGGTGCTGGGTGCCGGCGTCGGCGCGGCGGGTGCCGCAGCGCTGGCACTGGCCTGCTGCTGGACCTGCGCGGTCAACAGCGCAGTGGCTCGCGCGGCATCACCACGGGACTGTGCGGTTTGTGCCGGGTTCGGGCCCGGGACCGGAGCCGGACTCACCGAAGATGCCGCTGGCGGCTGCGTCGGCGCAGGCGTCGGCGCGGGGCGACTGGCGGCCACGGCCGGGCCATCGCCCGGCCACTCGATCACCAGCTTGGATTCATTGCCTTCGCGCTGCATCTGCGGGCGGAAGGGGGCGACCGTCTCGGCCAGGTCGAATACGACGCGGAAAGTGCCCGGCACCGGCTGCCCGGTGCGCACCGCAGTCACCACGCCCTGCGGCGACGGCATCTTCAGGTTGCGCACCGCGCTGGAATCAGGGAAATCGACCACCAGCCGGTTCGGACCGGCCAGCGACAGGGTCTTGTAGCCACCACTGCCGACCAGCGCGATTTCCGCGCGGGTTCCGGTCGCACCGGTATTGAGCAGCACCTGGCGGACCTCACCGGCCCACGCACTGACGCTCGCCAGACCAAGTCCGACGGCGGCACAGATGGCAATGAGTCGATTCCCCGGGCGCATGACTCAGGATTCAATCACCGCACTGAACGGAATGCAACACCTTTTTCCTTAATAATCCGTAACCTGCCGGTGTTTGTTCTCGTCAGCCGACAGAAAGGGCCTGCAAGTCGCCACCTTCGGGAAGCCGCTGCAGCCATTCACGTCCCGTGTCGCTGATGCCAGTGAGACGCACGCGACGCCCCTGACCTTCAATCTCCAGTGCGACCACCAGATCGGTTGGCGGCAGCGCACCGGCACCGCGCTCTGGCCATTCGACCAGCCACAGCACGGCACTGCCCTCGTCCAGCCCGAGGAAATCCAGCTCGCCGGCCTGGCCGATGCGATACAGGTCCATGTGCCAGGCCTCGCCGCCACTGGACAACGGATAGCGCTCGACCAGGGTATAGGTGGGACTGCGGATCGCCCCCTGCACGCCCAGCGCCCGCAGCAGCGCGCGCGCCGTGGTCGATTTGCCGGCGCCAAGATCACCGCGCAGCTCGACCAGCGCCTGCGGCGGACGGGTGGCTGCCAGCCATTGCCCCAGCAGTTCGGTGGCGTTGCTGTCAGCAAGGAAGAATTCGGTCATCGGGAACGTTCCGGGTTGGCCAGCCGCCGCAGGGGCGCCAGCAGATCAGTGGGAAGCAGGCCGCGGGCACCGTCGGCGGCGGCGACATCGCCGGCCAGGGCATGCAGCAGCGCACCGCCTGCCGCCGCATCGAACGCAAGCAGGCCCTGCGCGCGCAGGCTGGCGATGATGCCGGTCAACAGGTCGCCCATGCCACCCACCGCCATTCCCGGGTTGCCGGCCGCAATCAGTCGCGGTGCGTGGCCGGGCGCGGCGACGATGCTGCCCGCCCCCTTCAGCACCACCACTGCGTGATAGCGCTCGGCCAGCGCCTGCGCGCTGGCATAGCGATCGGCCTGGACTGCCGCCGTGGTGGTTTCCAGCAGGCGCGCGGCTTCGCCTGGGTGCGGGGTCAGGATCGCATCGGGCAGCGCATGTGCATCCTGCGCCAGCAGGTTCAACGCATCGGCGTCGATCACCAGCGGCAGGCCTGACTGCAGCACACGCGCATACAGCGCGCGCGCCCATTCTTCCTGGCCCAGGCCCGGGCCGATCGCCACCACCTTGGCTTTTGCCAGCAACGCCGGCAGCGCTGAGCCATCTTCCAGCGCGTGCGTCATCGCTTCAGGCAACCTCGCCAGCAGCGGGCCGACATGGTCGCGGCGGGTGCCGATGCTCAGCAGGCCCGCGCCAGCACGCAGCGCAGCTTCGGCGGCCATCGCGATGGCACCGCCGCTGCCATGGTTGCCGCCCACGCACAGCACGTGGCCGGATTCACCCTTGTGGCTGTTGGCACGGCGCGGCGGCAGCAGATCCGGCAGGCGCGACTGCGTCCAGCACTCTGCAGCAGCGACGACACCCTGCCAGGCCGCATCGGCCAGCGCCAGTGGTGCCAGGTGCCTGCGCCCGGTGTATTCCAGTGCATCGCCGGTGTACAGGCCGCGGTGGGCGACGATGAACTGCACTGTCAGGGCCGCGCGTACGGCTGCGCCCGGCACGCAGCCATGGTCGGCGTCGACACCGCTGGGTACGTCCAACGCCAACACCGGCGCCTGCTGCGCGTTCAGCGCCTCGATCAAGGCCAGTGCCGCGCCCTCTGGTGCCCGGGAGAAGCCAAGGCCGAACAGGGCATCGACCCATAGATCGGCCTGGGCCAGTTCGCCGTTGAAATCAGTGACGGTGCCGCCGGCGGACCTGAAATCCGCTGCGGCGCGCTGCGCCAACGCCGTGGAAGGTGGGCTGCCCGGCAGCGCGATCAGCTGCACCTGCCGCCCGGCCTCCAGCGCATGACAGGCCAGCACATAGCCATCGCCGCCATTGTTGCCGCTGCCAACCACCACGCCGATCCGCCGCGCCTGCGGCCAGTGCTGCAGCAGGCTCTGCCAGGCCGCCTGGCCCGCCTGGGCCATCAGGCCCCAGCCACCATCGCCCGCCAGCGCGGAGGCCCGGGCATCGAGTGTGCGTGCGGCACGGGAATCGAACAGATCGGCGAGGTTGGCCATGCGGGGATTTTATACTGGTGCACATGTCCCCCGTCCCTGCCCCCCTCGATCCGGCCATGGCCGTACAGCGCATCCGCGATCTGGCGCGCGCGCATGGCTTCCAGCGCTGCGGTATCGCCGGCATCGAACTGGGCGAGGACGAGGCGCACCTGGCCGACTGGCTGGGCCAGGGCCTGTACGGCACGATGGACTGGATGGCACGCCACGGCACCCTGCGCGCGCGCCCGGCAGAACTGCTTCCCGGCACCGTGCGGGTGATCTCGGTAGGCATGGACTACTGCCACAGGGACGACACCGAAGCGTGGGCGACCCTGGCCGATCCGGGGCGCGCCTACGTCGCCCGCTACGCGCTCGGCCGCGATTACCACAAGCTGATGCGCAACCGCCTGCAGAAGCTGGCCACGCAGATCAACGATGAGGTGGCGCCGCTGGGCTACCGCGTCTTCGTCGATTCGGCGCCAGTGCTGGAACGCGCGCTGGCACGCAACGCGGGGCTGGGCTGGATCGGCAAGCACACCTGCCTGATCGACCGCCACGGCGGCTCGTGGTTCTTCATCGGCGAGATCTACATCGACCTGCCGCTGCCGATCGACACGCCGGCCAGCGCGCACTGCGGCACCTGTACGCGCTGCATCGACGTCTGCCCGACCCAAGCCATCACCGCCCCGCAGCGGCTGGATGCGCGCCGCTGCATCTCCTACCTGACCATCGAGCATGACGGTGCGATTCCAGTGGAGATGCGACCGCTGATCGGCAACCGCATCTATGGCTGCGACGACTGCCAGCTGGTCTGCCCCTGGAACAAGTTCGCCAAGCGCACCGACGAAGCTGACTTCCGCGCCCGCAACAACCTGGACACCGCACGCCTGGACCAGTTGTTCGCCTGGGACGAAGCTGAATTCCTGCGCCGTACCGAAGGCAGCCCGATCCGCCGCAGTGGCCATGAGCGCTGGCTGCGCAACATCGCCGTGGCACTGGGCAATGCGCCAACCACGGCAGAGACGCTGTCGGCGCTGCAGACGCGCGCCGAGGCTGCTTCACCCGTAGTCCGCGAACACGTGCAATGGGCACTGGCCCAGCACGGCCAGCGCTGACGTGCGATCCTGAGCCCCCTGCTCCATCTGCCCCACGCCGTAACCATGCAGCCACGCAACAACGACGTCTTCACCCCCAGCCAGCTCAACACCCTGGCGCGCGACCTGCTGGAAGGCAGCTTCCCGGCGATCTGGGTGGAAGCCGAACTGGGCAGCGTGGCGCGGCCGGCGTCCGGCCATCTGTATTTCACCCTGAAGGACGCGCGTGCACAGTTGCGCGCTGCGATGTTCAGGATGAAGGCGCAGTACCTGAAGTTCGTTCCGCGCGAGGGCATGCGCGTGCTGGTGCGCGGCAAGGTAACCCTGTACGACGCCCGTGGCGAGTACCAGATGGTGCTGGACCACATGGAGGAAGCCGGCGAAGGCGCGCTGCGTCGCGCGTTCGAGGAACTGAAGGCGCGGCTGGAAGCCGAGGGACTGTTCGACCCGGCCCGCAAGCGGCAGATGCCGGCCCACGTGCAGCGCCTGGCGGTGATCACCTCGCCCACCGGTGCCGCCGTGCGCGATGTGCTGAGCGTGCTCGGCCGCCGCTTCCCGTTGCTGGAAGTGGATCTGCTGCCGACCCTGGTACAGGGCGCAACCGCTGCCGCACAGATCACCCGCCTGCTGCAGGCCGCCGATGCCAGCGGTCGCTACGACGTGATCCTGCTGACCCGTGGTGGTGGCTCGCTGGAAGACCTGTGGGCCTTCAACGATGAAGCGCTGGCCCGCGCAATCGCCGCCAGCGGCACGCCGGTGGTCTCGGCGGTGGGTCACGAAACCGACTTCAGTCTCAGCGATTTCGCTGCTGACCTGCGCGCGCCTACGCCATCGGTGGCCGCGGAACTGCTGGTACCCGATCAGCGCGACCTGGCCCTGCGCCTGCGCCGCAACGCGGCTCGCATGGTGCAGCTGCAACGCCACGCCATGCAGCAGGCCATGCAGCGCGCTGATCGCGCCCTGCTGCGCTTGAACGCACAGAGTCCGCAGGCACGACTGGATCTACTGCGCCGTCGTCAGCTGGACCTCGGACGTCGCTTGCATGCGGCGCACAACCAGCAGCAGGAGCGTCGCGCAGCCCGTTTGCGCCACGCTGCCGCAGTGTTGCGGGGCCATCATCCGCAGCGGCAGATGGAGGCGCTGCGACGTCGCCTTGCCGCGTTGGGCGGGCGCCCACAAGCGGCGCTGCAGCGCCTGCTGCAGCGTGATGCGCTGCGCCTGCGTGGCCTTGCACGTTCGCTGGAAGCGGTCAGTCCGCTGGCGACCGTCGCGCGTGGCTACAGCATCGTGACCCGTGCAGACGATGGCGCGCTGGTGCGCCGGATCGAGCAGGTACAACCGGGTGACGCACTGCAGGCCCGGGTCGGCGACGGCGTGATCGACGTACAGGTGACTGCGGTCAAGTAAGGGGTGTTCGGCAGGGCTGCGCCCTGCACCTGCCGAATCAAATGCAACAGCCGAAGCAACGGCAGAAGCTGGCTATCCGTGGGATGGCGGGGTGGGCCCGGTTGCGGGGGACGCTGCAAGTACGTCCATGTAAGCTCGGTCGCGCCATCCATGGCGCTCACGCCCCCGCAACCAGACCCACCCCGCCTTCGAGAGTTTCCCGGTGGCGGTTGGTACATCCATGCCATGCGTGAATGAATCTCCATCGAGATCGAATATTTCGACAATTGATCGAAATGCATCCACGCATGACGTGGATCTACCGTGTCGACCAAGGTCGACACCCACCAAGGGCAGGCCATGCCGTTCCGACAGATCGCGAAATCTGTCGAACGCGGGGTGGGTCCGGTTGCGGGGGTGTCAGCCGCATGGATGCGGCTGCCAAGCCCCCATGGACGGGTTCACGGCGTCCCCCGCAACCGGACCCACCCGCCATCCCACAGGAAGCCAGCTTTTGCTGTTGAGGTTGCCGGCCAGCGGCCGGCACTACCGCTTCTGCGGGTGCAGGGCGCAGCCCTGCCGAACCACCCTTTACCTGGCCTGCTCGCAGAACTTCTGCCGATACTCCAGTGCCTTCGGCATCAACGCCTGCAGGTTCTGGATACGGGTACCCGGATTGGGGTGGGTCGAGGCGAACTCCGGCGGCGACTGGCCACCACCGGCCTGGCCCATGCGCTGCCACAGCGGCACCGCCTCGCGCGGGTCGAAGCACGCCGCGGCCGCCAGCATCAGGCCCACTTCATCGGCCTGCGTCTCGTGGCTGCGCGCGTACGGCAACAGGTACCCGTAGCCCATCGCCGACATCATCATCTGTTGCTGCTGCGCATCCATGCCACTGGCGGCGCCGGCTACCTGGCCGATCTGGGTCAGCTTCTGCTGGGCCATGCGCTGTGCACCATGGCGCAGCAATGCGTGGGCGATCTCATGGCCCATCACCACCGCCATCGCATCGCGGGTGCGCGCCACCGGAATCAGCCCCGTGTAGACCGCCATCTTGCCACCGGGCAGGCAGAAAGCATTGGCCTGCTCGGACGGAATCACGTTCACTTCCCACTCGAAATCGCGTGCGAAGTGTGCCGGCTGCAGCCCGTGTTCCTGCGCCAGCGCGGTTTCGACCACGTCCACCTTGGCGATCAGTCGCTCGGCAATTGCCCGGACATCCCGCGAGACCTGTTCATTCGGGCCCAAAGGGCGCTCCTGCGACAGGATCTGCTGGTAGGCCTGCAGGCCCAGCGCCTTCTCCTGGCTGGCGTCCAGGCTGCTGTCGATCAGCACCTTCTCGCCGGTATAGGGGTCGACCGCACGGTTGGAGAACCAGTAGAACGCCGCGTAGCCGGCGGCCAGCAGCAGCACCCACCAGCGGATGTTGCCGAACAGGCCACGCCGCTGCTGCGGCGAGCGGGAAAAAGGATCGTTGCGCATCGGCTGGTCTTCCGGCTGACCCCGCCGGCCGGCGGGTACGGCGCAATCTTAGTGCGGCGCTGCCTGCGGCGGGTGAAACCGGCGCCGATCCAGTCGTGCCCGTCAGATCCCTCGCACCAGTCGGAAGCCGATGCGCGCGTTGGTGGTATCCGAATCCTGCGATTGCCGCCACGCCGCCCGGGTCTGCTCCGGCGCGTTGGCCCAGTTGCCACCCCGGATCACCCGTGAACGGCAACCCGGGTTGAACCACGCCACACCATCAGCCGGCGCGCGCCGATAGCTGGCATGCCAGCAATCGGCCACCCACTCGCTCAGATTGCCGCCCATGTCATGCAGCCCGAAGGCGTTGGCCTGGAAACTGGCGACCGGGGCCGGTCCCCACCAACCATCGCCATAGCCGACGAAGGCGTTCTGCCAATGCCTGCCCGAAGGCGAAACATCCTTGCTGCCGGTGTAATTGCCACTGCCTTCCGGTGGCAGACCGGCATCGCCCCACGGGTAGCGGCCACTGCTGCCGGCACGCATCGCGTACTCGAACTCGGCCTCGCTGGGCAGGCGGTAGCTGCGGCCGGTCTGTTCGGACAGCCAGTTCGCGTAGTTCTCGGCATCACGAACGCTCACGTGCATCACCGGCGAATTGCCCAGTGCCCGCCCGCCGTCATAGTCGGACCGCCAGTCCACGCCGCTGCGACGGATGAAATTGCCGCTGCGCTCGTCATAGACCACCGAATGTCCACGCCGGGTCGCACGTGGGCGGGCATTGGTCGCCTTCACATAGCGCTCGAAGTCACCCACGGTGATCTCGGTGATCGCCATCGCGTACCCACGCTCGAAACGCACATAGTGCGATGGCCGCTCTGCGTCGGTTGCGCCCGGTTCGGTATCACTGGCGCCCATCTGGAATCCGCCATGCGGCACCACGATCATCTGCGGTCCACGGCCGCCATCACGCAGCGCATCGCTGAACACCTGCCCCGGCCGGAAGCTGCCGTAATGGGTGGCCAGTTCGATGCGTTCGCGCAGCTGCGCCACCACCGCGTCCCCCGGCAAGGCAATGCGCAGCGCTTCGGCCAGCTTCTCGCGCGCGGGCTTCAGCCCCTGCGGGGTAGTCAGATCATGCAGGCCGCCATCGCGCAGCTGGACCAGTGCCGCTGCACGGATCTGCTCGATGCGCTCGAACGCATCGGCGATGGTCGGTGACGAGTCCCGCACCTTGCTGGCTTCTGCCAACCACGCGCCGGCACTGGCGAAATCGCGGATACGCGCGGCATCCTCGGCACGCCGGATCAGCCCACTTTCAGCAGCTGCCAGGCCCTGCCGCGCGCGACGATTCGCCGGGTCCAGCGCAAGTGCCTCACGGAAGTTGCCAATCGCACCATCCCCCGCTTCGCCGATACGGTCGGCACGCAGATCGTCTTCGCCCGCGCGGTTGTAGGCGACCACACGCTGCGCGGTCTCGACCCGCCCCTGCAGCGCGCGCACCTTCTCGTCCTTCGGCGCCAGGGTCAGCAGCACCAGCGCCTGGCGCCCGGCTTCGGCCAGCGCCTCACGCTGCTGCAATGGCCGCTGCAGCAACGCATCGGCCTGCTGCTGCAGCTTCTGTTTCGCGCGTTGCAGGCCCAGGCGCGCCTGCCGATCGTCGGGTTCCTCCTCCTGCACTGCCAGCCACAGGGGCACGGCCGCATCGCCATCTTCATACAGATGCCCCCGCGCGAATGCCTGGTCGGCAGCCCGGCGCAGCTGTGCCAGCGTACGTCCCTGGCGATCGACCCGCGGCGGCGTCCACTGCTGGATGTCCTCGGCCGCGTCGTCACCGGCAATGGTCACCGTGCCCCGCCCGGTACCACGCGCCGGACCGGCCTCTGGTGCGGGATCGGCCGGCTGGGCTGCGGTGGCACCGGCGGTCTGCGCAGGGGGCGACGGCGTGCAACCGGCCAGGCTCACAGCCAAGGCGGTAAACAGCGCGGGCGACAGCAGAAAACGCAAGCAGGGCCTCCTTCGGCACGGATGCGGACCGACGTTAGGCTATTCTCCCCTGCCTGAGCAAACCCGAGTAGTAGGCCCTGACACGTGGCAACCTGGATCACCACCCCCGCCGAGCTGGACACATACCGCCAGCAGCGGCCGACCCGCATCGGCCTGGATACCGAATTCATCCGTGAACGCACCTTCTGGCCACAGCTGGCGCTGGTGCAGATGGCCGTCGGCGAGGACATCCTGCTGATCGACCCGTTGATTCCCGGCATGCCCGAGGCCTTGGCGCCGTGGCTGGCCGATGAATCCATCACCAAGGTCATGCACAGTGCCAGCGAAGACCTGGTGGCGTTCAAGTGGACCTGTGGCGTGCTGCCGCGTCCGTTGTTCGACACCCAGATCGGCGCCGCGCTGGCTGGCATCGGTGCTGGCATGGGCTACCAGAAGCTGGTGCAGGAGATCACCGGCGTGGCACTGGAAAAGGGCGAAACCCGCTCTGACTGGATGCGCAGGCCGTTGTCGGACTCCCAGCTGAAGTACGCCGCCGACGACGTCGAGCATCTGTTCGCGATGCACGACGCCATCTCCGCCAAGCTGGAAACGCTGGGGCGCCAGCAGTGGCTGCACGACGATGGCGAGCGGCTGCTGGCCAGCGTGGCAAATGACGAAGACCGCTGGCCCCACCTGGGCATGCGCTCGGCGCAGTTCCTGGACGCGCCCGCGCAGCGCCGCCTGCTGCGCCTGCTGCGTTGGCGCGACGTGCAGGCGCGCGCCAGCGACCGCCCGCGCAGCTGGATCCTGGACAACGAACTGGCCGCCACCCTGGCACGCACCCCGCCAGCCGATGCCGCTGCAGTGAGCAAGCTGTTCGAACAGTTCCCGAAGGCGCCGCGCAAGCTGGCCGCTGCGGTATGGCAGGCGCTGGACACGCCGCTGGCCGACGAAGCCGATGCGCCGTTGGCGATGCAGGCCAGCGATGCCAGCAAGCAGCTGCTGAAGAAGCTGCAGGATGCGGTGGCCGAACGCAGCCGCGAGCTCGGCCTGGCCGACGGCGTGCTGGCCTCACGCAAGCATCTGGAAAGCTATCTGGAGCATCAGCAGTGGCCGGCTGCACTGGCTGGCTGGCGCCAGCAGGAACTGGAGCCGCGGTTGCAGGCGTTGTTGCCGAAACGCTGAAGGCAGGCACCGGCTGCTGGCCATCCGCATCAGCCGGCATGCTAGCGTTGTCTTCAGCAGACAAGGAGACGTCGATGAAGATGCTGAAGCATGCTGCGGCATGCGCCCCCTTGCTGGCCGCCTGCCTGGGCCTGACCAGCAGCGCGCTCGCCCGGCCCACGTACGAGCAGGAAAAGGAAAACACCGCCAGGCTGGTGGATATCATCGACGGAGCCACCCGCGATGGTCTGGCGGTGGTGTTGGTCCCCGCCCCCTATGCCGTGATGGACGAGGGGCAGCTGGTGTCGACACCTGTTCCCGGGTTCCACCTCGGCAAGCGGTCCACGGATCTGCCACCGTTCTCGATGCGGGCATCATGGCAGCACCAGGACACTCCTTCACAGGGTTACGTGCAGTCGTTCAATACCAACGAACTGGAGACCGGACCGCAACGGACGGTATTGATGGATGTGCTGGAAGTGCATCTGATTCCTCCCGGCACCTATCTGCTCAACGGGGCCGAGAACTACAGGCTGGACAGCCGTGTTTCCGTCCTGAAGCCACTGGCCGCGAAGGATGAGGCGAGTCGGGATATCGGCGTCACCCGGCTGTCTGACGTGACCTTCCGCAAGTACGCCTGGCAGAAGGTGTGGGTGCCGCCAGGCACGCTGGATGAGCAGCATTCTCAACAGGTGTGTACTTCAGTGCACGTTGCATCAGGCAACTGCGTGTCCTGGGGTACCCAGGCGTACACGACTTCGCGCTCCACGCAGGGCTATTGGGATGACCGGATCATGCCCACCGATGTACCTGCCGTGCGCATCCAGGCGGTCATCAGCAAGGCACATGCACCCCTGTCCTTCATCGCGCGCGAAGGGCAGATCCTGCTCAGTCCGTTCGTCGTCGCCGCCGACGGTGACGTGGACTTCAACAATGAGGACTGCTCGCCTGTGCAGGGTGTCATGAGTTGCCGCCTGCGCCGCTTCACCGTGCGCTACCGGCCAGCACCATTGGATGCCACCCGCCAGCACATCGCGATCAGCTCCCGTGGCTTGAACGCGAAGCAGCGAAAGGTCCTGGATCGGATCGAAGCGATGCAGTTGCAGGTCCGCGGCCCCATCGGCACGAAAGATCCGCTGCTTGGCACGGCGGTGAGCGCCACGCACTGAATCGGTACAACGAAAAGCGGCGCTCGATGAGCGCCGTTTTTGATACTCCCACCAGCAATGCCTACCGGTACATGTTCCTGGATCGACGCAGCTCCATGCCCGCTTCCCAGGACGAAATCGTCTCCGAAATCGCCATGAGATGCGGCGCGTGCCTGCAGCGCGCGGCACTTCGCACGACTGCACTTCCGGCGCGCGATCCTGATGGCCACATGGGGCAGTGCCCGCCGCGATCCTGTACGCACGCCAACGTGATCCCGCCGCGCCGTTTACCTGCATGACTGCAGACACATACGCCCGCATCGGCGGCATGCAAGAGTGAATCGCACGTCACCTCGTTCGCCTGCTCAGGGCACTGGTGGACGACGCATCCCGCAGGGCCGATGCCGTCGGCGCAGGTCCTGCCCACGCTGCTGCGCAAAGGACTCCCATGCACACGATCATCTCCGAACGGACCGCAGCTCCCTCCTCCCGGGCCATGCGCCACCTGCGCCGATGGCTGGGCGTTTCACTCCTGTGCGTCGCTGCCAGTGCAAGCGCCGCCGATGACCTGCAGGCACGCATCGCACAGGCATTGCAGGGCACTGCGACGCCAGCGATGGGAGTGCTGGTGATCCGCGACGGCAGGATCGCCGAGCAGGCCGTCAGCGGCTTACGCCGCAATGATGAAAAAGTGGCCGCCAACAACGGCGATGCCTGGATGATCGGCTCGACCGGTAAACCGATCACCGTGGCGATGATCGCGCGTCTGGTCGAACAGGGCGTGCTGAAGTGGGATGCGCCACTGTCGACGATGCTGCCCGACCTGGCGGCACAGATGCAGCCGGCCTACCGCAACGTCACGCTGGTGCAGCTGCTGTCGCACCGCGCCGGCCTGCCGGAGAACCTCACCGATGGTGCCGCGCTGGATGCGTTCTTCACTGACACGCGTGCCCTGCCCGTACAGCGCGAGGCGTACATCAAGGCTGCGTTGTCAGAGGCGCCGGTGCACCCGCCGGGAACCGAATTCGCTTACAGCAACAGCGGCTTCCTGATCGCAGCGGTGATCGCCGAGCGCGCCACCGGCAAGGACGTGGAAACGCTGATCCAGCGTGAGGTGTTCCAACCGCTGCAGATGACCGGCGCCGGCTTCGGGCCGACCACTGCCGGGCAGCCGCTGGGCCACCGCGGCGGAAAACCCGTGACCAGGGCGCCGCAGAAAGCCGATGACGGGGTACCGCCGATCTACACCGCCGCCGGCAACCTGCACATGCGCCTGCAGGACCTGGCACTGTTCGCCATCGACCAGCTCGCCGGCAGTCACGGCAAGGGCACGCTGTTGACGCCGGCGTCCTACACGCTGATGCAGAGCGCGCAACCGGGCAGCCCATCGGGTCTGGACTGGGGCGTGCAGCCGGCGATCGCCGGCCGCCAGGGCCCGGTGCTGGTACACGGCGGCTCTGATGGCAACTGGCTGGCCTGGGTGGTGCTGTTCCCCGCACAGAACAGTGGCGTGATCGCCATTGCCAACGCCGCCGAAGACACGGGGGCCGACACAGCCACCATGGGCGTGCTCGGCGGTCTGTTCGCTGAACTGGCCCCTGCTGTCGCGCCTGCCGCCAGGTAGACTCCTCGCGACGCCCTGTACCTGCGGGGCGTCGTCCTGCCGCACCACTGCAGGCGGTAACAGGCATGCACCGGATTGCCTAGAATGCGCGTCCGATCATCTGCAAGGACGCTGTTACCCATGCCGCATTCCCCCCACGAAGCGATGGCCCTGCGCCGCGAAGCACGCGATGCGCTGCAGCAGGAGCGTTTCGATGATGTCGACCGCCTGCTCGGGGAGGTGGAGCAACAGTGGCTCGACGGTGGCACCCCGCGCTTTGGATATGGCTGGCTGCTCGCCACCCTGCTTGAGCCTGCGCAGGACCTGCCTGCCCGCCTTGAACGGGCCCGGCAGTGGTGCGCACGACAGCCACACAGCCCGCACGCGTGGGCCGTGCTGGGCACGCTGTGGGACCGGGTTGCCGGCCGCATCCGCTCCACCGACACCATCGAGAAGATCCGTCAGGCGCAATGGGACGGTGCTGCGCTGGCACGCGACCACGCTCTGGCCGCATGGCTGCACACCATCGCACGCCATCCACGTCCCGCCTTCGTACTGGGGCGGATGCTGCGGATGGCCTGCTATCTGGGCGAGCCGCGCTGGTTGCAGCAGTTGCAACGCGGTGGACGCGCCGATCTGTACACAGCGCAGCAGCGCCAGGACCCGGAAGCATTCGCCGCCGCGGTCGCATTGCTTGCGCCCTACGGTGCCCCCTTGGATGAACTTCCCGCCCTGCCCGCTGTGCTGGCGCACCGCAGCGAAGAAGCATTCGAGTATGCCGCCGACTACTGGCTGGAGCTGGCGCTGTCGTTCCGTGCCGATGATGTCGACGTGCTCGAGATCTATCTGTATTACCTGTACCCGCGCTGGGGCGGCAGCCACGCGCTGATGCAACACTTCATCGATGGTCCCGAAGCATCACGATTGATGCTTCCGCAGCGTAATCGACTGCGTGTGGTCAAGGAGCGCGACTGGCTGTGGCTCGCCCCGGATGCCGACGATGCCGAGGCCATCGCCGAACAGGAGCAGGCCTATCGCGCCCTGCTCGACCTGCACCTGGATGCATCAACGCGGGCACAGGTGCTGTGCTGGCGGGCGATGCTGGACTACCACCTCGGCCGCGACGAACCGCAGGAAAACCAGGTGAACTGGGACCCGATGCGGATGACGCATGCCCGTGACTGCCTGGCAGAGGCGTTCGCGTTGGATCCCGGCTGTGTGGTCGATGAGGGCATGAACGCACTGGAAGCCTGTGCGCATTTTGCACGCGTCGACGGCGCCGACGCGCTGTTCGCACAGGTGCTCGCCAGTGTCGAAGACTGGACCGACAGCGCGCATGCCCTTGCGTGGTTGGCAGCCGGTCGTCAGTCCGGCCTGTTCGGCTTCAGCGCGGACAGCGCCCTGGCCGCGCAGCACCTGCAGGGAGCGCTGGCGACGGCCGACGAAGATGGCGTGGAGTTGTCCACGGTGGCTGCCAACCTGTTCTGCTCGGTTTCCGCGCCGGCCGGTCTGCAGATGCTGCTGCAGCTCGCGCACGCCGGCGACCCGAGGTCGATGGCATCGCTGGTGGATCTGTACCGCGGGCGTGTGGCCGGCAAGGACTTCCCCGCCTACGCCGACCCCGTGCAGGAGGCGCTGTGGACCGAGCGTGCGATTGCTGCCGGCGACCTGGTGGTGATCTACAACCGCGCCTGGCAGCTCGGTGAGATCTTCAGGGAGACGCCCGACCCCGCGCTGCAGCAGCAGTCGCGCATGTTGTATCGGCGCTGCGTGGACGAGGCCGAGCCGCATGACCGGGTATGGCGCCCTGCACACATGAATCTCGCGGTGCTGCTGTATCAGGGCGAGGATGACAACGACAAGCGCGAAGCGGTGTTCGACCTGCTGGGGCCGCTGTGGTGGCGCGGCGACAGCACGACGCAGGCCTGGGCGGCAGGCTTCCTGGCCGATGTGTTCCACTTCGGCAATGGTGTGCCTGCCAATGCCTTCCTGGCCAAGACCTGGCTTGACCGGGCCGCCGATGCGGAGCCGGACAACGCGGAGGTGCTGCGCATGCGCCCGTTGATCGATGGGCAGGGCAAGTTGTTTGGTGCCAGCCGTGCAGCGCGTCAGCAAGCCCGCGACCGCGACAAAGTGGACCTGCGCAGCTGGCAGCTGACCTTCGGCCTGGATGCAGTACCGGACCGGCACGACGTGCACCCGGTCTGAACCAGCCGCAGGCCAACGACAGACGCCCTGCACGGGCAGGGCGTCTGCAGGAAAGTGCAAGGGTGCCGGTATCGCGTGCGATACCGGCCGATGCGGCTTACCAGTTCATGTTCAGCGAAACACCCACGGTGCGCGGTTCGTTGTAGACCGCGGCCATGTAGTTCTCGATCACACCCTTGAGGTTCTTCTCGTTGGTGATGTTGCGCGCGAACAGCGCCACTTCGTAGGCACCGTAGTTGCCCGAATAGCCGATCTTCAGGCCACCCTCGAAATCACCCTTGGAGTTGAACTCCTTGCTGTCGTACAGCACGAAGCTGGTGTAGCCCTGCTTGTTCCAGTCGGTGGACACGAACATCGTGGCCGCGTCGCTGACCGGGAAGTCGTAGCGCGCAGTCAGGTTGATGTTGTACTTCGGTGCGTTCGGCAGCGGGTTGCCATCGATCTGCGCGAAGGTGTTGGCACCGACCTTGATGGTCGGATCGTTCACCGTGCACACCACCTGGCCGTTCAGGCCGCAGACCTGCGCGTAGACGCGCTTGTCCTTGATCTCGCTGTGCAGCAGGCTCAGGCCGGCGCTCAGGGTCAGGTTCTGGATCGGGCGCAGCTCCATGTCCGCTTCGAAGCCGTAGGCCTTGGCCTTGTCTGCATTGAACAGCACGCCGTTGCCGTCCGAATCGTTGCCGTTGAGCTGGATGTCGTTGACGGTGTAGGTGAACGCGGTGGCGTTCAGGCGCAGGCGGTTGTCCCACAGGCTGCTCTTCACGCCCGCTTCCCACGACAGGATCGTTTCCGAATCGGCGGTGGTGAAGTCGGCATTGAACACCGCCGAACGGCCCTGGATGGTCGGGCCACGGAAGCCGCGGGCGACCTTCGCATAGACGCTCACGTCCGGGGTGATCTGATACATCGCGCTCAGATCCCAGCTCGGGGTGGTGTCGGTCATCTTGACGTCGGTGCGGCCCTTGTAGGTGACCAGGCCGGCAGCGGTATCGGCCGTCTTCAGCAGGCGGGTGTGCTTCTCATCGCGGGTCTGGCGCAGGCCGGCGGTGACGGTGAACTTGTCGGTGAAGGCGTAGCTCAGCTGGCCGAAACCGGCCCAGGAGGTGTTCTTGTTGCGCAGGCGCACCCAGTTGTTCGGGTTGCGCGCAGCGCCCTTCAGGAACCAGGCGCGCTGGTAGAAGTCGGTGGTGTCGCTGCCGTTGAAGTAGAACGCACCGGCCTGCCACTGCAGGGCGCTGTCGTCATGGCTGGCCAGGCGGAACTCCTGGGTCAACTGGTCCAGGTCACGGATCTGGCCCATCGACTGGCCGTAGCCGTTCGGCACGCCATTGACCGGGAAGTTGACCGCAGCGCCGCCGTCGGTGTCACCGCGGCTGTAGCCGGAAGTGGTCTCGTAAGCGGTGATCGAGGTGAAGTCGATCGCGCCGAAGTCATAACGCGCCTTCACCGAACCGCCGTAGGTCTTGTACGCCTGCGGATTGTTGTCGGCCTCGTCGTAGGCGACCTGGTCACGCGGCACGTCGGTCTTGTTCGAGCCCTTGGTCAGTGCGTTGCGCAGGAACAGGGTCGAGGTGCCTTCGTAGTCGCGGGCGTGGGCCGAAGCAAGGATCGAGAACTCGTCGCTGGGGGTCAGCAGCAGCTGCGCACGCACGTTGCGGTCGTCGAAGCCGCCCATGGCGTTCTTCTTCGGGCTGACCGTGCCGTCGGCGCTGGGGCCGGTGTAGGTGTTGTCGACGTAGTCGTCGCGGTGCTGGTACAGCGCCGACACGCGGAACGATGCGATGTCGTTGATCGGGCCGCCGAAGCCACCGTCGATCGACACGCTGTTGTAGGAGGCATAGCTGGCGCTGACGCGACCGCTGTAGTCCTGGGTCGGCTTGAGGGTGTCGAACTTAACGATGCCGGCGGTGGTGTTGCGACCGAACAGCGAGCCCTGCGGACCGCGCAGCACTTCCACCTGGTCCACGTCATAGACCGGGTTGGACTTCAGCACCACGTGCTCCAGCACGACGTCGTCCTGGATGATCGACACCGGCTGCGAGGCACCGAGGTAGAAATCGATGTTGCCCAGGCCGCGGATGTAGAAGCGCGGGAAGATGCGGCCGGTGGTGGTTTCCGCATACAGGCTCGGCACGCGGCCGGACAGCGCCAGCAGGGTGTCGTCGCCGCCGGCGGTGAAGTCGCGCATGCGCTCGCCCTGCACCACGCCTACCGACACCGGCACTTCCTGCAGGTTCTGCTCGCGGTGCTCGGCGGTCACGGTGATGGTGTCCAGCCCGGTCGGGGTCGGTGCACTGTCCTGCGCGGCAGCACCGAAGCTGGCAGCCAGCGCCAGGCCTGCACAGGCCAGGGCCAGCGGATGGCGACGGAAGGAAACGAAGGAGGACGACATGCCCGACGAACGGCGGGAATCGGAATGGGAAGGCATCGAAAGCTCTGAGGAGGCGTCCGTGCGGCCTGCGCTGACCGGGCGGCAAATAGGAGGAAAACTGCGCAAGCGGCCATTATCCTCCAAATTGTTACAATTTCGTTGCGCCGCTAGGCAGCAGGGGGATCAGGCCGCTTTCGGCACAGTCCCCGCCTCAGCCGTGCTGCGGTAACGGCGCCAGCGCGACCTCGACCATCGCCAGCAGGCGTTCGCGGCTGATGCCGTCTCGCGCCTGCACCGAGATGCCATGCAGCACCGTGGCGAAATGATCGCCCAGCGCCTGCACGGATAGATCGGCCGCCAGCTCGCCAGCCGCCTGCGCCTGCTGCAGCCGCGCGATGATCGCCGCCGTGCGCTGGCGGCGGTGGCTGGCCAGCCAGTCGCGTACGCCCTCGCCATCCGGTGACACGCTGCTGGCCGAGGACACTACCAGGCAGCCATGCGGACGACCGCGACGGGTGTAGGTCAACACGGCATCCCGCAGCATGCTGCCGATCGCATCGCGCAGTGACGCCTGCTCCAGCGCGCGCGGCGCGAAGCCGCCCTCGCCTTCCTCGTACAGCGCCACCGCTTCGCGGAACAGCTGCTCCTTGCTGCCGAACGCGGCGTAGATGCGCGCCGAGGCAATGCCAAGCGCTTCGACCAGGGCCGACATCGAGGTGCCCTCATAGCCGTGCTGCCAGAACAGCAGCATCGCCTTGCGCAATGCCTGGTCCCTGTCGAATTCGCGCGGTCGCCCTGCCATCTGCCTGCCTGCCGTTCTGAGGCGCGCAGTGTAACGCGGGTGTTGACCATCCCGATGCACGCGCCTATTCTTTGTCGACCGACAAACAATTGGAGAAACACATGCAAACCCTCAAAGGCCCCAGCCTGCATCTGGCGCAGTTCGCTGGCGACCAGGCGCCGTTCGACAGCCTGTCCGGCATCGCCGCCTGGGCGGCCGGTCATGGTTTCAAGGCCCTGCAGATTCCGGCATGGGACGCGCGCCTGTTTGACCTGGCCACCGCCGCCGACAGCCAGGACTACTGCGATGACCTGCGTGGCACCCTGGCCGAGCACGGCCTGCAGGTCAGCGAGTTGACCAGCCACATCCTGGGCCAGCTGGTGGCGGTGCATCCGGCCTACGATGAGCTGTGCGATGGTTTCGCACCGGAAGCACTGCGCGGCAATCCGCAGGCACGCAGCGAATGGGCACAGCAGCAGCTGCATCTGGCCGCCCGCGCCTCGCGCCGGCTCGGGCTGCAGGACATGGGCACCTTCTCCGGCTCATTCGCCTGGCCCTACCTGTTCCCCTTCCCGCAGCGTCCGCCGGGCCTGATCGATGCCGCATTCGATGAGCTGGCACGCCGCTGGCGGCCGATCCTCGATACCTGCGAGGACAACGGCATCAACCTCTGCTACGAAATCCATCCCAGCGAAGACCTGCACGATGGCATCAGCTTCGAACGCTTCTTCGAGCGTGTGGGCCAGCACGAGCGCTGCCGCATCCTGTTCGATCCCAGCCACTTCGTGCTGCAGCAGCTGGATTACCTGCAGTTCCTGGACATCTACCATCCGCTGATCCGCATGTTCCACGTCAAGGATGCGGAGTTCCGTCCCAATGGTCGCCAGGGCATCTACGGTGGCTACGCCGACTGGACCGAACGCGCGGGCCGCTTCCGCTCGCTGGGCGATGGCCAGGTCGATTTCAAGTCGATCTTCTCCAAGTTGGCGCAGTACGACTACGCCGGCTGGGCAACGCTGGAATGGGAGTGCTGCCTGAAGGACCAGGAAGCCGGTGCGCGCGAAGGTGCCGCCTTCATCCGCGACCACATCATCCCGGTCACCGACAAGATCTTCGACGACTTCGCCGGCGCGCCGATCAGCGCCGCCCAGATGCAGCACATGCTCGGCATCGCCTGAGCCCCCACAGGAACATCCCCATGACCAATTTCCCCACCGCTGGTACCCCCGGCGACGACACCCTGCGCCACCACTACCTGCGTATCGACGGCCAGCGCGTGCATTGCGTCTCCGCCGGCAGCGGTCAACCGGTGCTGTTGATTCCCGGCTGGCCGCAGACCTGGTACGCCTGGCGCCACGTGCTGCATGCCCTGGCCGAGGCCGGCTTCGAAGCGATCGCGGTCGACCCGCCCGGCATCGGCGAATCCGATCGTCCCGCGCACGGCTACGACACCGGCAGCGCCGCCGCAGTACTGCACCAGACCATGCAGGCGCTGGGCCACGAGCGCTATCAGGTGGTCGGCCATGACATCGGCATGTGGATCGCCTATGCATTGGCCAGCGACCAGCCGCAGGCGGTGCAGCGCCTGGCCGTGACCGAGGCGGTGATTCCCGGGTTGGCGCCCGAGCCGGGCATCTTCGCCGCGCCGGCCGACAACATCTTCCTGTGGCACTTCATGTTCAACCAGGTGGCCGATCTGCCCGAGGCCCTCATCACCGGTCGCGAACGTGCCTACCTGGACTTCATGTTCGACCGCTGGTCGTACCGGCGCGACGCGGTGGCCAGCGAAACCTACATCGCCGCCTACAGCCGCCCCGGCGCGTTGCGTGCAGGGTTTGCCTGGTACCGCGCGATTCCGGAAACCATCCGCCAGAACCAGCTCCGCGCACAACGCCGGCTGACGATGCCGGTGCTGGCCATCGGCGCCGAGCACGCCACCGGCAACGCCCCCATGCTGACCCTGCAGCCGCACGCCGATGACCTGCGCGGCAGCGTCGTGCCAGGCTGTGGCCACTTCATCATGGAAGAAGCACCGCACGCCTTCCTCGCCCAGCTGCTGCCGTTCCTGCAGGAGGCTGACCATGCCGCTTGAACCTGCGTTGCAATCGTTCGTGGATGCGGTGGCGGCGCAACCACTGCCAGACGATCTGCTGGAACTGCGCGCACTGAGCGAGCAGGCGCTGCCCACGCTGCAGGGTGCCACCGAGGCGGTATCGCATGTCGTGGAGCACGTCATCAGCGCGCGCGACGGCCATGCGCTCGTCGTGCGCCTGTATACGCCCGCAGCCAACGGCACCGAGCTGCGCCCTGCCCTGTTGTTCGCCCACGGCGGTGGTTGGTTCCAGTGCTCGCTGGCGGTCTATGACGGCCCCTGCCGGGCCCTGGCCAATGCCAGCGGCCATGTCGTCGCTGCCGTCGGCTATCGCCTGGCGCCGGAGCATCCGTTCCCGACGCCGCTGCACGACGTCGCCGATGCCTGGCTGTGGCTGCAGGCCCATGCCACCGCGCTGGGTCTTGATCCGGCACGGTTGGTCATCGGCGGCGACAGCGCCGGCGGCAATCTCGCCGCCGCGTGCTGCCTGCTGCTGCGCGATCAGGGACTGCCGTTGCCATCGCATCAACTGCTGCTGTACCCGGCACTGGATGCCACCATGGCCAGCGACACCTACCGCGAGTTCGCCGACGGTTACTACCTCAGCGCCGGCCTGATGCAGCGCTGCTGGCAGGCCTACCTCGGCGACGGTGACCGCCGACAGGCGCTGGCTTCGCCCCTGCTCGCCCGCGATCTGCGTGGCCTGCCGGCGGCCACGGTGCTGAGCTGTGAGTTCGATCCGCTGCGCGACGAAGCTGAACAATACGCCGCAAGCCTGCGGGAAGCGGGTGTGGACTGCACGCTGGAGCGCCTGCCGGGGATGATCCACGCCTGCATCCACTTGCGTGGTGTGTCGGCGGCGACCGACATCGCGATCCAGCGCGCGGCGGCCCTGCTGCCCTGAGCCAGGCCTGCAGCGGCGCAGAGCACCTGCGCCGCTGTGTCCGGCCCGCCCCTTTGCAGCCGGCACCGGCCAGCGCTATGCTAGGGCCGTCACGTGGCGCCAGCTCCGCTGCCCACGGGATGCAACACCCCCATGGGGCCATAGCTCAGCTGGGAGAGCGCGTCGTTCGCAATGACGAGGTCAGGAGTTCGATCCTCCTTGGCTCCACCATATGAAAAACAGAAAGCCCCGGCACTGCCGGGGCTTTCTGTTCTGGCCAGCCGCTCAGGCCGGCTCCTGCCCGCCGTCCTTGCGCGCGGGTGCACGCGAATGTGCATCGCGCACCTTCTGGTCCTGCTGGCCGGGACGCTGCTTGGCCACTTCATCCTGCTGCCGGTCCTGCTGACTCTCCTGCACACCTTCGCGTGCGTGGGAGGGCTTCTTGTCATGTTCGCTCATGCATCGCTCCGACGGCGCCGGCAACAGGCCAGCGTGACGCAGACAACGCTAGCGGCGACTGCGTGATGTGACGGTCAGCTGCCTGCGAACAGCGCGTGCAGCCATCACACCCCGGCAATTACCGCCGCCCGCTCAACATCTACCAGATCCAGATACGCGCCGCCAATCAGCTGCGTTTCGCCCAGTAGGCCAACGAACGGCGTGCGTTGAAGAAGGCAGGCACCGGAATGTTCCGGTGCCTTCAAGACGCGATCGCTCAATCCAGCTTCACCACCAGCTTGCCGAAGTTGCGCCCCTGCAGCAGGCCGAAGAAGGCTTCGGGTGCATTTTCCAGGCCCTGCACGACGTCCTCGCGATACTGGATGCGCTCATCGCGCAGCCACTGCGGCATGTCGCGCTCGAAATCCGGCCACAGATGCTTGAAGTCATGCACGATGAAGCCACGCACGGTCAGGCGCTGTCGCAGGATCTGGCTGAACAGCGCCGGCAGCCGATCCGGTCCGGGCTGCGCGACGCCGCGGGCGTTGTAGGTGGCGATGGTGCCGCACACCGGAATGCGCGCGAAATCATTGAGCAGCGGCAGCACGGCATCGAGCACATGCCCACCCACGTTCTCGAAGTACACGTCGATGCCATCCGGCACGGCAGCGCGCAGCTGTTCGGCAAAACCAGAGGCGCGATGGTCCAGCGCCACGTCCACGCCCAGTGTTTCCAGATAGGCACGCTTGGCCTCACCGCCGGCGATGGCAACTACGCGCGCGCCCTGCAGCTTGGCCAACTGGGCCACGGTGGCGCCGACCGGCCCACTGGCAGCGGCCACCACCAGGGTCTCGCCGGGTTGCAGCTTGCCGATTTCGATCAGGCTGGAGTACGCAGTGAACCCCGGCATGCCGTACACGCCCAAGGCTGTGCTCAGCGGCAGCCCGGCCGGATCCAGGTGCCGGCTGATCGCATCACCCGCCACCACGGCATGCGTCTGCCAGCCACCGGGGGCCAGCACCAGCTCGCCCACCGCCAGGCCAGGCGCCTGCGACTGCAGCACCTCGGCCACGGTCTGGCCCTCCATCACCGCATCCACTGCCACCGGCGGTGCGTACGACGGGCCATCGTCCATGCGTCCGCGCATGTACGGGTCCAACGACAGGTAGCGGTTGCGCAGCAGCACCTGGCCCGGGGCCAATGCCGCTAGCGGCACCTGTTCGAGGCGGAAATTGGCGGCGACCGGCGCACCTTGCGGGCGCGAGGCAAGCACGATGCGGGTGGTTGAATCGGACATGTCCAATGGCTCTGCTGCGGGCAGCGTCGGGAGAGGAACCGCGACAGTACGCCGCGCCCTGCCCTCGTGGGTGCCATGAAAACAGCGTTCCATCGGTGCCTTCCCCACTCCGCCGCTGCATCGCTTGTCCCGTCACCTTTGGCGCCAGCGACGGGCCGCTGTTTTCCGCGTCCGGCATTCCCGGTCAGGCCGGCTCAACGCAGGATCAACCACTTGCAGGTACTTCCGCTGGCCGCAGACACCAATGTGAAGGTTTTTTTCCAAAACGCTTGCCGAACCTGTCCTACGTCCGTAATATGCGCGTCCTCGGCAGCGACATCGCTGCAACGAAACAAGTGGCCGAGTAGCTCAGTTGGTAGAGCAGGGGATTGAAAATCCCCGTGTCGGCGGTTCGATTCCGTCCTCGGCCACCACTTTCGAAGACCTGCAGAAATGCGGGTCTTTTTTTTCTACATGGCCGAGTAGCTCAGTTGGTAGAGCAGGGGATTGAAAATCCCCGTGTCGGCGGTTCGATTCCGTCCTCGGCCACCATGTTCAAAGACCTGCAGAAATGCAGGTCTTTTTTTTGTCCGTGACGTTCCGTCCACGCACGACATGGATCGCGCCGCATCGATCCTGCGCGGATGCGGCACGTGGGTTGACGAAACATTCACACCTCCGCGTGCTTCGCAACCTACGCTCCAGACTCCTGCCCGGAGCCGACCAATGCGCTTGCACCCTGCCCTGCTCGCCTGCCTGCTGCTTTTCGCCGCACCGGCACTCGCTGCCGAGCCCGTGCGCGCGGTCAGCGAACTGGACATCGATCGCTATGCCGGCCAGTGGCACGAGATCGCACATCTGCCGGTGTCGTTCCAGAAGCAGTGCGTGGGCGAGATCACTGCCAACTACGGGCTGCGCCGCGATGGCCGGATCAGCGTCACCAACGCCTGCCGCAAGGCCGATGGCGAGCGGATTGTCGCCGAGGGTGTGGCGCGGCCCGTTGCGGGGCAGCCCGGCCAGCTGCAGGTACGCTTCGTTCCCGACTGGCTGAGCTGGGTGCCTCTGGTCTGGGCCGACTACTGGGTGATCGCGCTGGACCCGGACTACCAGTGGGCAATGGTCGGTGAGCCCGGCCGCAGGTATCTGTGGATCCTCGCGCGCCTGCCGGAGATGGACCGCGCCCTGTTCGACCAGCTCAAGGCGAAGGCGCAAGCGATGGGCTACGACCTGGCGCCGCTGCGTCTGATGGCGCCCGTGCACGACGCGCCCGTGCGCGGCGCGCCCGCCGACTGAGGCGCCGCCCGACCGGCGCACGCAACGTCCGCAATCCAGCATCGCGCACGCCTCGCGTGCATCTTCACGCGCTACCCTCTGTGGCCGGTCGCCGCGGGCGACCCTTTCCACCATACGCCGTAGTATGCTTATCCCACGCACCGCCTTCAGAGGACCTGCGCCCATGTTCCACCGCTTCCGTACCGTCTTGATCGTCCTGTGCACCCTGGCCCTGGTCGCTTGCGGCGATGGCATCGTCAAGCGCGTTTCGGAACCGGCCGCGAGCCTGCAGCAGCTGACCGTGCAGGCCAATGGCGACTGGACTGTCGCCCTGCGCCTGCAGAACTACAGTTCGATGCCGATGAGTTTCGACGACGTCGCACTGGCCCTGACCATCGGCGACACCGAGGCCGGCCCGCTGTCGGCCAAGCCGGGCATCTCCATCGGCGGCGTCTCCGCCGATGTCATCAACGTGAACTTCAAGCCCAGCCCGGCCGCACGCCTGGTGATCGCCGACGCACTGGCCAGCAACCGCACCCTCGCCTACAGCCTGAAGGGCACGGTGTCGGCCACGCCGCAGGAAAAGAAGCAGCGCACCTTCGATATCAACAGCCGCAGCACGCTCAACCAGGCCCCGGGCCTGCCCGGCGTGCTGCGCTGATCTCCGCTTTCCGCCGCGACGCATCGCGCCGCCCCCCCTGTTACTGATCAAATCGAGACGCACCGATGAGCAGCTACTCCGCCCCGCTTTCCGACCTTCGTTTCGGCCTGCACGATGTGCTGAAGGTCGAGCCGCTGTTCGCCCGTCTTGGCTTCACCGACGCCACCGCCGATGTCGTCGATGCCGTGCTGGAAGAAGCCGGCCGCTTCAGCGCCAGCGTGCTGGCCCCGCTCAACAGCGTGGGCGACGAGATCGGCTGCGTGCTCGACCAGGCCAGCGGCGAAGTGACCACGCCACCCGGCTTCAAGCAGGCCTACGACCAGTTCGTCGACGGCGGCTGGACCGGCCTGACCGCGGCGCCGGAACTGGGCGGCCAGGGCCTGCCGCACACGCTGGGCGTGCCGCTCAATGAAATGATCAACGCCGCCAACCTGGCCTGGGGCAACTTCCCGCTGCTGTCGCACGGCGCCATCGAAGCGCTGAAGCAGCACGGCGAAGCCTGGCAGCACGAGGCCTTCCTGAAGCCGCTGATCGAAGGCCGCTGGACCGGCACCATGTGCCTGACCGAGCCGCATTGCGGCACCGACCTGGGCCTGCTCAAGACCAAGGCCGAGCCGAACGCCGATGGCAGCTATTCGATCACCGGCACCAAGATCTTCATCACCGCCGGCGAGCACGACCTGACCGGCAACATCGTGCACCTGGTGCTGGCCAAGCTGCCCGATGCTCCCCCGGGCGCCAAGGGCATCTCGCTGTTCGTCACCCCGAAGTTCAAGGTCGACCGCGACGGCAACGTCGGTGAGCGCAACGCGCTGCGCTGTGGCTCGATCGAGCACAAGATGGGCATCAAGGGCTCGGTCACCTGCGTGATGAATTTCGATGGCGCCCAGGGCTACCTGGTCGGCCAGCCGCACAAGGGCCTGCAGGCGATGTTCACCATGATGAACACTGCTCGCCTGGGTGTCGGCCTGCAGGGCATCGGCCTGTCCGAGCGCGCCTACCAGAACGCGCTGAAGTACAGCCGCGAGCGCCTGCAGTCGCGTTCGCTCAGCGGCGCCAAGTTCCCGGACAAGCCGGCCGACCCGATCCTGGTGCATCCGGACGTGCGCCGCATGCTGCTGACCATCAAGTCGCTGGTGGAAGGCAGCCGCCTGCTGGCCCTGCATGCGGCCACCCTGATCGACGTCGCCCACCATGCAGACGATGCCGGTGAGCGCGAGCGCGCTGACACCCTGGTGAGCTTCCTGACCCCGATCTCGAAGGCCTGCCAGACCGAATGGGGCATCGAGAACACCTACAACGCCCTGCAGTGCTTCGGCGGCCACGGCTACATCCGCGAGCACGGCATGGAACAGCTGGCCCGCGATGCCCGCATCACCACGCTGTATGAAGGCACCACCGGCATCCAGGCGCTGGACCTGATCGGCCGCAAGACCGCGTCCAGCCAGGGCGCTGGCCTGAAACTGATGCTGGCCGAGATCGAGGCGTTCGCCAAGGCGAATGAAGGCAACGAGAGCCTGGCCGAGTTCATCGGCCCGCTGCGCGCCAAGGCCGCCGAATGGGGCAAGCTGACGATGGACGTGCTGCAGCGTTCGGCCGCCAATCCGGACGAACTGGGCGCAGCGAGCTACGACTACCTGTTCTATTCGGGTTATGTGGTGCTGGCCTACTGGTGGGCCCGCAGCGTTGCCGCCGCCGATGCCAGCGCACACGGTGCGGCGTTTGCCCAAGGCAAGCGCGAGACCGCGCGCTTCTACTTCGCCCGCGTGCTGCCGCGCACCCTCAGCCACGCCGCCGCCATCCAGGCGGGCGCCGCACCGCTGATGGCAATGGACGACGAACGCTTCGGCGCCTGAGCCGGGCCGCACCCGGCACCCGGCACCCGGCACCCACGGTAGTGCCGGCCGCTGGCCGGCAACCGCAACAGCTGGAGCAACAGCAACAGCTGGTTTCCTGCGGGATGGCGGGGTGGGTCCAATTGCGGGGGACGGCGCAAGTACGTCCCTGTAGCCTCGATCGCGCCATCCATGGCGCTCACGCCCCCGCAACCGGCCCCACCCCGCCTTCGACAATTTCCCGGTAGATCCACGCCAAGCGTGGATGGAAACCATCCGTAATGCCTCTGGAGAAAAGCCCCCTTTTGTTAAAGGGGGCGCGCCGACGGCGCGGGGGATAGGAAGAATGCGCGGACCTGAATCTTGCGATTTGGGTTTCGCCCTCCGGGCGATACCCAAATCGCAATGATTCAGGTATAAGCTGTTTTCCCGATGGAGACAGACACTACACGCTTGGGTCTGATCGAAGCCGGAGCTCCGTTTTCTGCTCCGGGCGCCGAAGCATCGCCCAACGCCACGACGCTGCATCGCCCCGGCACGGTCCGGTTGCTCTCACTGGATGGTCATGGCCGGGTCCTGGACTGGATCACCTGGCAGGACGCCGCCTGCCTCTACGCCCGCGATGCCGTCGCCTGGACCCTCGGCGATCCCTGCCTGCACATCCACGGTGGGACCAATCGTCGCAGTGGCATGCAGAGCGGAATGGACCTGCACCCGATCATCGCCGCGCGCGGCCATGCCCGCTCGCGTGCACTGGACCCGACACCGAACCTGACCAACCCGGCCCTGTTCGCCCGCGATGCCCATCTCTGTCTTTACTGTGGACAGCAGTTCGGACGCCCGACCCTGACCCGCGACCACGTCATGCCCTTGTCCAAAGGCGGCCTGGATACCTGGGAAAACGTAGTCACCGCCTGCTTCCACTGCAATTCGCGCAAGAGCGACCGCACCCCGCAACAGGCCGGCATGCCGCTGCTGGCGGTGCCGTACCGGCCGAGCTGGATCGAGCACCTGATCCTGTCCAACCGCAACATCCTGGCCGACCAGATGGCGTTCCTGAGGGCCCAGCTGCCCAAGCGTTCCAAGCTCTGCACCTGAACATCCGGGAATGCAACCCTCACCGTCCTGTCACGGGCGGCGGCGTTTGCTTGCCCCACCCCCGTTTGAGGGCGAAAATGGGCGTTCAGAACAAGTGCGAACATGATGATCGACTCTGCCCGCTATCCCCGCCTCGCGCGCATCCAGACACCGGATGACCTGCGCACGTTCGACGAATCCGAACTGACGGCGGTCGCCGATGAACTGCGTGCCTACCTGATCGAATCGGTCGGCAAAAGCGGTGGCCATTTCGCCGCCGGCCTGGGCGTGATCGAGCTCACCGTGGCCCTGCACTACCTGTACCAGACCCCGGTCGACCAGCTGGTCTGGGACGTCGGCCACCAGACCTATCCGCACAAGATCCTCACCGGTCGCCGCGACGAGATCCATACCGTCAAGCAGAAGGATGGCGTCGCGCCGTTCCCCAAGCGCGAGGAAAGCGAGTACGACACCTTCGGTGTCGGCCACTCCTCGACCTCGATCTCCGCAGCGCTGGGCATGGCCATCGCGCGCCAGACCGAAGGTGATGATCGCAAGGTCGTGGCCGTGATCGGCGACGGTGCAATGACCGCCGGCATGGCCTTCGAAGCGCTGATGCACGCCGGCGGCATGGAACCGGAGCCGAACCTGCTGGTGATCCTCAACGACAACAACATGTCGATTTCCGAGGCAGTGGGCGGGCTGACCAAGATGCTCGGCCGCGCCACCGGCAGCCGCACGCTCAATGCGCTGCGCGAAGGCGGCAAGAAGATCCTCGGCGACAAGAAGAACAATCCCGCACGTTTCGTGAAGCGCTGGGAAGAACACTGGAAGGGCATGTTCGTGCCGTCCACGATGTTCGAGGAAATGGGCTTCCATTACACCGGCCCGATCGATGGCCATGACCTGCCGGCGCTGCTGTCCGCGCTGAAGACGCTGCGTGCCTCCAAGGGCCCGAAGCTGCTGCATGTGATGACCACCAAGGGCAAGGGTTACGAGCCGGCCGAAGGCGACCAGATCGGTTACCACGCGGTGGGCCCGTTCGATCCGGACAAGGGCCTGGTGGCCAAGACCGGCGCGAAGAAGCCCACCTATACCGATGTGTTTGGCGACTGGTTGTGTGACGCCGCCGCAGCCGAGCCGCGTCTGTATGGCATCACTCCGGCAATGCGCGAAGGCTCGGGCCTGGTGCGCTTCAGCAGGGAATATCCGCAGCGCTACTTCGATGTGGCCATCGCAGAGCAGCACGCGGTGACCCTGGCCGCAGGCATGGCCACCCAGGGCGGCAAGCCGGTAGTGGCGATCTATTCCACCTTCCTGCAGCGCGCGTACGACCAGTTGGTGCATGACGTGGCCATCCAGGACCTGGATGTGCTGTTCGCGATCGATCGCGCCGGCGTCGTCGGCCCGGATGGTGCAACCCACGCAGGCAACCTCGACCTCAGCTTCCTGCGCTGCGTGCCGAACATGGTGGTGATGGCACCCTCCAACGAAGCCGAGTGCCGGCAGATGCTCAGCACCGGCCTGCAGCACCCCGGCCCGGCTGCGGTGCGCTACCCGCGCGGCAGCGGTACCGGCGTGGATGCCGGCAGCGATCTGTCGACCCTGCCGATCGGCAAGGGCGAGCTGCGCCTGCAAGGCAACCGCGTCGCCCTGCTCGCGTTCGGCAGCACCGTCGCCGCCGCCGAACAGGTGGGTCGCGAACTGGGCTTGAGCGTGGTCAACATGCGTTTCATCAAGCCACTCGATCGCGAACTGGTACTTGCCATGGCCAACCAGCACGACGCCCTGGTGACGATCGAAGACAACGTGGTGGCGGGCGGCGCAGGTTCGGCCGTGGCCGAACTGCTCAATGCCGAGGACGTGCTGCGTCCGATCCTGCACCTGGGCCTGCCCGATGCCTTCCAGCATCACGCCAGCCGCGAGGACCTGCTGGCCGAGGCCGGCATCGATGCGGCCGGCATCCGTGCGGCGCTGCTCAAGCGCTGGCCGCAGCTGGCCGCCGGCAACCCGCCGTTGAGCGCGGCGGGCTGAGAGCGTTGCAGGGGTCTGGTGGGGCCAAGCCATGCGTGGCTCCCCAGGTTCCTCATCCACGCCTGGCGTGGATCTACCAGATTGCTGGTGGCGCAAAAGCAGATCCACGCCAAGCGTGGATGGCGCGGACCGTGCCGACAAGCGGCGTGCTCAGCCGTAGCTGATCGCCTCGACAAACGCACCGCTGGACTCCACCCGCACCGAGGCGCGCTGGCCGGTATCGGTGAAATGCAGGCGGGCCAGGGTTTCGGCGAAATCGAAGGCACGGACGCCATCGCGGAACTCAATCGGCTCCGGCTTGTCCGGGTGCAGCACGCGCCATTGGCGCTGCTCACATTGCAGTCGGATCAACATGCGTTGCTCACTCCTTGAACAGCGTATCGACGACGAGAGAATGACCGCACCAGGCGCGACAGGAATGGCCAGTGCGAACCGGGACGCGCAAGGCGTCCCGGGAGTCGACAATACGAGGAAAGAAGTGTGATCGCTATCAGATTTTTCTGATCTTGAGCCGATTGCGACAACCGCTCAATTCACCTGGAACTGGGCCCTGCAGCCATTGCTGACCCAGATGCCACGGCGGTCCCAGCCCCAGGTCTGGCCTTCGATGCAGGCACTGCGCGATTCCTGTCGTACCAGACGCACGCCGCGACGAACCTGCGCATCGCAGTACTGCTGGCGCCGGTCATTGGAATGGCAGGCAATCACCTGGCCACCACCACCCCACTGGCTTCCGCCCCAGCCGTTGCCACCACCGCCACCCCAACCACCGCCGCCACCGCCCGGCCGCCGGTATTCACCGACGAATTCGGCACGGCAGCCCTGGGTAACCCAGACACCGTAACGGGACTGGCCCCAGGTCTCACCTTCCACACAGGGGGAGCCGGACAACTGGCGGATCATGCGCGCACGCCCTTCCAGCCGGCACTCGTTGCTGCGGTTCTTGATCGATTCGCAGCGCACGATGCCATTGCCACCACGATCATCGTAGCGATCGTCGTAGCCATAGTTCTGCGCCTGCACGCCGCCAGCGGCAGCCATCATCGGCAACACGGTGCACGCCACGGTGCGCCAAGTGAGTCCCTTGCCCATCCCTTGTCTCCAGGTGAATACGGTGGAGGCAAGCATCAGGGATTCCCGGCGTGGCGCACAGAGGGAGCCGCGACGGCGGTTTTTCCCCCATTCAACCAACCCAACCGCAACTGACTGCGGCTGCGGTGGCTCAGCGGCCGAAGTGCAGCGCGTCGACCGCTGTGCCCAGCGCTTCCACGCGCACGGTGCTGTGCTGGCCGGTACGGCAGTGATGCTCGCTGGCCCGCGAGGCAGCGGCATCGAAGGCGGCCGCACCGGTGCTGAACACTTCGGTCGCGCGTGTCTGCGGATCCAGGACGGACCAGCGCTGGGCGGTGCATTGGACAGTGATGACCATGGTGGGCTCCTGCGGTTCTGGGAAATCGGGGACCGGCGCAAGGCCGATCTCCGATGCCCGACCAGCCTAGCCAGCGCCCCGGAGAAGACCTATCGGATTTATCCGAAAACTCCCCACCATCGCCTCAGAAAGCGCCCCCCATCACATCCCTGAGGCCATTTAGGAAACCCGTTCCGTGACCCTTGTCACGAAGTCAGCCGCGCTTCACACTATCGTCATCAACAGGGGCCCCTTCCACATGCGCACCTCGCTTCCACTGCAGCGTTCGACGCTGCTGAAGTTCTATTTCGCCGCCAGCTACGTGGTATTGATCGAGGAACTGGTCCGCGCATCGCTGAGTTGAGGATCGGCCAGCGATGCTTGCCGCTGCTGCCGGGACCGAACAGACTGTCGGTTTACGGCACGGAGCCGCGCCCCTGATGCTGATCCCGCTGCTGGCTCTGGCCGCGTGTGCCAGCCCGGAAAAACCAGTCACCCATGACGCCGCCACACCCGTGGTCGGTGGCGATCGCGATGCGCACGGTTGCATCGGTTCGGCCGGCTATCAGTGGTGCGAACGCAGCCAGCGCTGCGAGCGCCCGTGGGAGCTGGCACAGGCGCAGGGCTTGGCCAACACCGCCGAAGCCATCGATGCCTACTGCGCCACCCCGGCGTCGCCGGCACGCAGGTAACGGGCCCACCAATGACCGACCTGACCCCGCTGCCCGCGCTGGCACTTGGCCGCTACCGCCACTTCAAGGGTGGCGAGTACGAAGTGATCGACATCGTCCGCAGCAGTGAGACGCTGCAGCCGATGGTTCTCTACCGCGCTCTGTATGGCGAGGGCGGCCTGTGGGTGCGGCCCTATACGATGTTCATGGAGCAGGTGCCCGGCGAGCACGGCCCGCAGGCGCGTTTCGCCCGCATCAGCGACTGAGCGGTGCGGCTCACGCCGCGCGCACGGTATCGCCGGGCATGCTGAAGATCCCCTGCGAGACGGAACCCGCATGCGCCACACCCTGTTGATCGCCCTGTCGCTGGCCAGCACCCCGGTGCTGGGCGCGGAACCTCCCAGCTTCGATCGTCCCGGCATCGGCTTCGGCACCGACACGGTGCCGCGTGGCGGCCTTGCCGTCGAACTGGGCCTGCCCAGCTATCAACGTGAGCGTGATCGCGACGGCCTGCGCACGACGACGCTGTCCAGCGACCTGCTGCTGCGCACCGGGCTGGCTCCGGGCTGGGAACTGCAGTTGGCGTCCACGCCATGGCAGCGTCAGCGAGAACGTGGCCCCGACATGCCGCGCACGCAGCAGCGCGGCGCCGGCGACAGCTCCGTCGGAGTGAAATGGGCAGGTCCCGGCAGTACCGAGCGCACGGCGTGGGCGCTGCTGGCCAGCGGGGTGATCGCGCGTGGCGATGCAGCCTTCAGCGACGGCCGCCAGTACGCGCTGGCCGCCAGCGTCGAGCACAGCTTCAACGACCGCTGGAGCGGCGCGCTGTATGGCAGTCATCAGCGTGGCGCCGGCCAGCGCAGCACCACTTGGTCGCCCAGCCTCTCGTTGAGCGTGACCGAGCGGCTTGGCACCTATCTCGAAGCCGGTTTCACCCACGCCAACCAGCAACCCGACCAGGCCATCGCCGGCGCAGGGCTGACCTGGATGCTGCGGCCGAACGTACAGTTGGACGCCTCGTTCGACCTGGGCCTCAATCGCAACAGCCCTGACCTGCAGCTCGGCACCGGCATCGCGTTCTATCTGCAGTGAGCTCAAGACCTGATCGTGCGCGCCGGGCGCATCGCCCCCGCGCTACAATCATACCGTCCAGTCGGTTTCGTTCCCCCATGACAGAATCCCCTCCCCGCTCGCGCCGCAAGGCGCCCGACAGCGTGCGCCAGGCACTGCTGCACGCGACCGCCCATACCCTTGGCAAGAATGGGCTGGCGGCCCTCACCGTGCAGGACGTCGCCGACGCCGCCGGTGTCAGCAAGGGCGCGCTGTTCCATCACTTCAGTAGCAAGCAGGACCTGGTCGAGGCGACGCTGACCTCGCTCATCGCCGACTTCGAGGACAGAGTGCGTGCGGTGCTGCGACAGTCCCCGCGCCGCCATGGCGGCTTCAGCCGTGCCTATGTGCAGGTGAATTTCGAGCATCTGCTGCAGCAGGAGCAGATCAACGACATCGGGCTCACCATGGGCAACATGCTGGAGCCGGCGCTTCTGGTCTACTGGCGCACGTGGCTGCGCGGCATGCTCGCCGAGTTCCCGGATGAAGCCAGCGATCCGCGCCTGTACGCCGCGCGTTGCGTTGCCGATGGTTACTGGGCCACCGCCTATGGGCGGCCGCTGGACGAAAACGAGCGCCAGAATGCCCAGGCCATGGCCCTGGAGGCACTGAAGCTGTGCGAACCGGCATGAGCAGGAGGATTCGATGAACCCATATCTCTACCTGGCCGGTGCGATCGTGCTGGAGGTGATCGCCACGTCCCTGCTCAAGGCATCCGAAGGCATGACCCGGCTCGGTCCCACGCTGGGCGCGCTTGCCGGTTACGGCGTGTGCTTCTACCTGCTGTCGCTGACGATGAAGTCGATCCCCACCGGCATCGCCTATGCGATCTGGTCCGGCGTCGGCATCGTGCTGATTTCGCTGATCGGACTGCTGGTGTTCAAGCAGCGCCTGGACGCTCCGGCGCTGATCGGTATCGGCCTGATCTGTGCCGGCGTGCTGGTCATCAACCTGTTCTCGCACAGCAGCGCGCATTGAACGCGCTGCTGCACGAACACCCGGGCTAGGCGACCTTCTTGGCGACGGTCATGCCAAGCACGAACAGCACAACGGCAATGATGATGCCGGCCCAGAACAGGAACTTGGCGATGCCCACGGCAGCGCCGGCGATGCCGCCGAAACCCAGCGCACCGGCGATCAGGCCGATGATGGCGAAAATGATGGCCCACTTGATCATGTCGATCCTCTCCCTGGCGGGAATACTGAAGGTGGGATCAGGTTAGGTACGCCGCGATGCCACACGCGTGAACAGGTCGCAGGCGCGGCGTGAAACGAACCCGCTCAGCGCGGCCGGAAGCGCAGCAGCGCCACTGCGAAAGCGAGGAACACGCTGCCGACCAGGCGTTCGAACCAGCGTTGCGCAAATGGCTTTGCCAGCCAACGGCGCAGCCCATGCCCGCCTGCGGCATACATCACGTACCAGAACAGTTCGCAGGTGGCGAAGGTCGCCACCAGCACCGTGTACTGCACGGCCTGGCCACGCGCGGGGTCGACGAACTGCGGCAGGAACGCGGCGGCGAACAGCAGCAGCTTGGGATTGCTCAACCCCACCAGCAGGCCACCACGGAACACTGCCCAGGCACCGTGTACCGGCGCCAGCGCTGCTGCATCGACGTCTGTCGCCACCGGCGCCTGCCGGTAGCTGTCCCGCCACGCCTTGATGCCCAGCCAGGCCAGGTAGGCCACACCCAGGTAGCGCAGCACATCGAACAGCATCGGCGATGATCGCAGCACCGCGCTCAGGCCGGCCGCGGACGCCGCAAGCACCAGCAGCATCGCAAGCAGGCAACCGGCCATGGCCGGCACGCTGCGACGGAAGCCCAGGCCGACGCTGCGCCCCAGGATGTGCAGCATGTTCGGGCCCGGCGTGCCACACAGCACGAAGACTGTCGCCAGGAACCACCACCAGGTATGCAGGGCCATCACTTCATCCACCGTAATAATCCCTGCAAGGATAGTGCGCAGCGGCTGTCACCACCATGTACAGTCCGGGGTCGATTCGACGGTTACAGCCGGTGCGGCTCAGCTGCTGGCAATGCGCGATGCGCGCAGCTCGGTCATCGCGATGCGCAGCACCCGCAGCGCCGAGCGCAGGAACACGACCAGCAGCGCGATGGCGACCAGCAGGTCCGGCCAACCGGCACCGAACAGCGCCACCAGCCCCGCCGCCAGCACCACCGAAACGCCCTCAAAGATATCGTTGCGTGCGCATTCCCAGGCCGATGCCAGGTTCACGTCATCATTGCGATACGGCGTCAGCAGCCACAGGCAGAAACCGTTGGCAGCAAGGTTCAACAGCGCGGCCAGGCCCATGCTTTCGAACAGGGGGACCTGCGGATGCGCCAGCCGCCATCCGATCTGTACGGCCACTGCCACGGCCGCAGCCAGGATCAGCACGCCCTTGAACAACGCAACCCGCGCCTTGGCCGCCACGCCGGCCCCCACCACCAGCAGGCTCAGCAGATAGGTCGCCGCATCGCCCAGGTTGTCCAGCGCACCGGAGAGCAACGAGGACGAATGGCTGTACCAGGACGCGCCGACCATCATCAGGAAGGTCGCCAGGTTGATCAGCAGGACGATCCACAGCACGCGCCGGTGGCGCGCCTGCATGGCTGCCACATCCAGCGTCTTGCCGCAGCCACAGCATTCGCCCATCGCCCTGCCCTCTGCCTGTCGTACCCCATTATCACGCCGATCAGGCCCGTCGGCAGCTGCTGCGGCGGGTCCACCCACAATTGCACGTCCTGGCCCATGTTGTGCTGCAATGGCGCTTCCCCGGCACGGAGACACGCATGAAGACGCTTGGCCTGATCGGTGGCATGAGCTGGGAGAGTTCGGCGCAGTACTACCGCCTCATCAACGAAGAGGTACGCGCGCGGCTGGGCGGCGCGCATTCGGCGCAGTTGCTGATGTGGTCGCTGGATTTCGCCCGCATCAAGCAGCTGCAGCACGACGGCGACTGGGATGCCCTGGGCAACGAGATGGTCGATGCCGCACAGCGGCTGCAGGCCGGTGGCGCCGACCTGCTGCTGATCTGCACCAACACCATGCACAAGCTCGTTGCTGAGATCGAGGCGGCCTGCCCGCTGCCCTTGCTGCATATCGCCGACCCGACTGCCACGGCGATCATGCAGGCCGGTCTGCAGCGTGTCGGCCTGCTCGGCACCGCCTTCACCATGGAGGAAGACTTCTACCGTGGCCGCCTGAGCGAGCGCTTCGGCCTGGACGTACTGGTTCCGGAGGCCGATGACCGCCGCGAGGTACACGCGATCATCTACGAGGAGTTGATCGCCGGGGTGGTCAACGAGCGATCACGGCAGGTGTACGTCGAAGTGATTGAACGCCTCGTTGCCCGCGGTGCCCAGGCGATCATCCTCGGCTGTACCGAGATCATGCTGCTGGTACGCGCCGAAGACAGCCCGGTGCCGCTGTTCGACACCACGACCCTGCATGCGCGCGCGGCAGTGGACGCAGCGTTGGCGTAACCCACGGCGGGGTGCAGTCGAACAGGCTCGACTGCACGGTCAGGCGTCCGGTCACGCAGGCGATTCGGGTTGCACTTCCAGCGAAGTGACCAGCCATTCCACCACCGGTGGCGAATCGCACAGGAAGAACACGGCGTCACCGCTGCGGGCTTCGGTCAGCATCCGGTAGACACTGATGGCCACGCCCGATTGGCTGGCAATGAAAATCTCGCTGCTGCGCGGCCCGTCGGCCTGGCGGGAAACCCGCCGCAAGGCATCGCGGGCCGCAACCGTATCTTCCGGCTCGGCTTCGCGGGTCAGTTCCAGGCCACGCAGGCCCCACGCAACAAAAACACGCTTGCCCTTGAACGTCGTGTCCAGGACCTGCACGTCGGCCGCGCCTGTGCCGGCCGACCGATGAATGACGATACTGCTGATCAACGCAACCCCCTGTGGTCGTCGTGGTCCGCACATCCTTGTCCGCACCCGCGCCAGCGGCCACGGGCGATGCCCGAAGGCCGCGTCCGAAAGCGCTGGAACGTGTAAAAAACTGTAAACCGATGCAATCGGATGTGCCCGGGATGATACGGGATGTAACGCCCTGCATGCGCCGTCGCACACTTATAAATCCGTCCTGAGCCAGCGCAGCCCGCAGTCGTCGCAGAGCGCCATACGTGCGCCATTCTTGCGTCCCATCCCCAAACCGAGGTTTCAATGAGCCTTCGCCTGCTACTGCCCTTGGGCGGCTCTGCACTTGCCCTGCTGCTGGCCGCAACGACCGTCTCGGCCCAGGATTACGACAGCGAATCGTCGCCGCGCACGACCTGCGAATCGCACTTCAACAAGACCCAGCAGTGCCCGTTCGAAGGACGCGCGCGACTCGCGCGGCAGCTTTCGGTGACGCGATGCGTTGAAGATGACAACTGGGGACAGCGCCGCGGCATGCTGTGGGTTACCGACGGCTGCCGCGCCGAATTCGTCGCCGAAGAACGCGGGCGTGGCCGCTGGCCCGGGCGTGGGCGTGACCGTGATCGCGATGGCGAGCGCCTAGTCTGCGAATCCTACGAAAACAAGGAGAAAAAGTGCCGCACCCGCGTCCGTCATGACGTGCGGCTGGTCAAGCAGAAATCGGTCACCACCTGCACCGAGGACCGCAACTGGGGCTGGGACCGACGCGGTGTATGGGTCAGCGACGGCTGCCGCGCCGAATTCCGCGTCTACTGAGTGCGATGGCTGCGGGCCCATCATCGCTAGAATCAAGCTCCCGCAGCAGGAAACACCGCATGGAACGCTGGTACCTGGCAACGATGATGTCCTTGCTGCTGCATCAGATCGATGCCGCGTTCTGGCAGGAGTGGCGGATGTTCCAGGTACCCGGCGGCATCCAGGGATTCCTGCTTTTCAATCTGCTTGCCATCGGCGTACTGCTGCACGGTTACCGTCAGGTCGTGCTCGGCCTGGGCTCTGCGCGCCGCTACGCACTGCTGTGCGGCGCGCTGGGTATCGGCACAGCCCTCATCCATGCAGGCTTCGCTGCGGCCGGTCGCGATGAATTCCACCTGCCCCTGTCGCTGCTCACGCTTCTGGCCTGCCTGGTCAGCGGCAGCGGTTTGCTGCTGCGCATCCGTTGGCGATGAACGTGCGGGCTCCAGCAGTTCGGATACGCGCGGCCGTGTGCACGGATCTTCCGGCACTGATCGCCCTGGACAGCGTTGCGGCCGATGACCCACGGCGTGCCGTGCAGATCGGCCAATGGCTGGCGGACGGCCACATGCACGTCGCCGAACTCGACGACACGCTGGCCGGCTACCGGGTCCAGCACCGACACTTCTTCGGTGAAGCCTTCATCGAGATGCTGATGGTCGCCGCGCCACTGCGCGGACACGGCGTCGGCAGCGCGCTGCTTCTGCATGCCACGTCGTGCAGCGCAGGTGCCAGGCTTTTCACATCCACCAACCAATCCAACGCCAACATGCAGCGGCTGCTGGCAGCCGCTGGTTTCAAGCAGTGCGGCATCGTGCACGGCCTCGACGAAGGCGATCCGGAGTTGATCTACCGCTTCGCTACTGACGATGTGAGGTAAGGCGCGACCTTCGCTTCCAGCAGCGCCATCAGCGCCGGATCCATGCAGCGATAGTCGTCGGGGATATCCAGGCAGTGCAGCGGCGTGTGTTCAAGCAGGCGGGCAAAATTCGCCTGCAGCCGATGCTGGTGCTTGGGCTCCATCACGAAGATGACATCAGCCCAGCGGATGTCCGCTGGGCTGATGGGCCGGCGCGCATGCGGGCTGGTGCCTGCCGAGCGCGCACTGATACCTGGCCGGCGCTGCCACATCGCTTCAGCGGTGGGGCTGCGCAGCTGGTTGCGACTGCAGACAAACAACAGGTTCAACATTCCTGGTCCAGCAGTTGCCGCGGGCTGAGGACTGGATAGGTGAAACCCAGCTGGCGCGCCCGCAGCAGCTTGTCGCCGCGCGTATACATCAGCTTCCAGTTCTTTTCCGGCTTGAAGATCGACGGTGCTGCCGTGTGGTCGCCAGCGTGGTGGCGCGACTGCGAGCGCCTCCAGGCGCGGTTCCTTTGCGTTTCCATGATCGTGTTCTCGTGAGTACCGGGTTCAGCAGCCGCGGTAGTACGAGTGCGCGCAGGATACAACGCCGCAACAAAAAAGCCCACGCATCGCTGCGCAGGCTTGTCTGTTACATCACAGTGGTCGGGACGGCCGGATTCGAACCGACGACCCTCTGCCCCCCAGGCAGATGCGCTACCAGGCTGCGCTACGCCCCGACTGATGCTGCGATGTGCCCGCCAGTGCGGCGGGCCGTGAAGTATAGCGGATTACGGCGGAAATGGGTCAGCGACGCAGCAGTTGCAGCACTTCTTCCAGTTCCATCCGCACCTGCTTGATGATCTGGTTGCTCAAGGCCGATTCCTCGCGCGCATCCGGACCATCCAGGCGCAGGCGCGCGCCACCGATGGTGTAGCCCTGTTCGTACAGCAGGCTGCGGATCTGCCGCACCATCAGCACGTCGTGGCGCTGGTAGTAACGACGGTTGCCACGGCGCTTGGCCGGCTCGAGACTGGGAAACTCGGTTTCCCAGTAGCGCAGCACGTGCGGCTTGACGTCGCACAGTTCGCTGACTTCACCAATGGTGAAGTAGCGCTTGGCCGGAATCGGCGGAAGTTCGCGGTTACTGCCCGGATCCAGCATAAGCTTCCACCCTCTCCTTGAGCTTCTGGCCCGGACGGAAGGTAACCACCGTACGGGCGGAAATCGGAATTTCCTCGCCGGTCTTGGGGTTGCGACCTGGGCGCTGGTTCTTGCGCCGCAGGTCGAAATTGCCAAAGCCCGACAGCTTCACCTGACGTCCCTGTTCCAATGCTTCACGCAGCACATCGAAGAACGCGTCGACGAATTCCTTGGCTTCCCGCTTGTTCAGACCGACTTCGTCGAACAGCTTTTCCGCCATCTCCGCCTTGGTCAATGCCATTGCCTGCTACCCCCGAGTGCTGCCCGCTCAGCCGCGGATCCGGGCGTGGTGTTCACGCTCGATGGCAGTGACCGCCTCGGCCACTACCGCTTCCACGTCGCGGTCCGTCAGAGTGCGCGACTTGTCCTGCAAAATCAAGCCCATAGCGAGACTCTTGAATCCCGGCTCGACGCCCTGGCCGACATAGCGATCGAACAGGTTCAGCTCGCGCAGCAGCGGACCGGCAGCCTGGCGGATGGTCGCGGCCAGGTCACTCCAGGCCACCTGTTCAGGCACCAGGAAGGCCAGGTCGCGGCGCACTGCCGGGTAGCGCGACAGTTCACCGGCGCGCGGCAGCGCACGGGCCGACAGCGCTTCCAGATCCAGCTCGAAGGCGTACACGTCCACGTCGATGTCCATCGCCTTGGCCAGGCGCGGATGGATCTGGCCGATCCAGCCGATGGCCAGGCCGTCGCGGAACACCTCGGCCGAACGCACCGGATGGCCGTAGGCACGCGAGGATGGGCGGAACTCCAGGACCGCGCCACTGGCCGCGGCCAGCGATTCCAGGTCGCCCTTCAGGTCATGGAAATCGATCTTGCGGGTCGGCAGGCCCCACTGCACCGCCTGCGCTTCACCGCAGACCGCAGCGGCCACGCGCGGGGTTTCCAGCGGCGCCGGCTGGCCATCTCCGGCCTGCTGCGCGAACACCCGGCCAAGCTCGAACAGGCGCACCCGGCCGAGCTGGCGGGCGGCGTTGCGGCCCAGCGTGGCGACCAGGCCCGGCAGCAGCGACGGGCGCATCACCGCCAGCTCGGCCGACAGCGGGTTGGCCAGCGGCACCAGATCCTCGCGCAGCTGCCACTGGCCCAGCAGGCCATCGTCGACGAAGGCGAAATTGACGGTTTCCTGCAGATCGCGTGCGATCAGCTGGCGGCGCACGCTCAGCGCGTCCAGCTGGGTCTCGGACGGCATCGCGACACGCGATGCGCCACCCGGCAGCGTGGTCGGGATCTGCTCATAACCGTGGATCCGGGCCAGCTCCTCGATCAGGTCTTCTTCGATGGCGATGTCGAAGCGGCGGCTCGGCGCGGTGACCTGCCAGCCTTCGCCAGCGGCGACCACGTCCATGCCCAGCGCGCGCAGGATGCGCTCGACTTCGGCGTCTTCGATGGTGATGCCCAGCACGCGGGTGATGCGCGCGCGGCGCAGCAGGATCGTCGCCGGCTGCGGCAGGTCGGCCTCTCGTACCGCTTCGGTAACCGGTGCGGGGGTACCGCCGGCCAGGTCCAGCACCAGGCGGGTGGCGTATTCGATGGCAGTACGCGGCAGCGCCGGGTCGACGCCACGCTCGAAGCGGTGGCCGGCATCGGTGTGCAGGCCCAGCTTGCGGCCGCGGCCCATGATCGCGGCCGGCGCGAAGTGCGCCGCTTCCAGGAACACGGCGGTGGTGGCATCGGTAACACGCGTGTCGAAGCCGCCCATCAGGCCGGCCAGGCCGACCGCGCGATCAGCGTCGGTGACCACCAGGAAGCTGTCGTCCAGCGCAGCATCACGGCCATCCAGCAGCTTCAGGCTTTCGCCTGCGCGCGAACGACGCACACTGATCGTGCCCTGCAGGGTACCGAGATCGTAGGCGTGCATCGGCTGGCCCAGCTCAAGCATCACGTACTGGGTGATGTCGACCAGCAGCGATACCGGGCGCACGCCGCTGCGGCGCAGGCGCTCGGCCATCCACAACGGGGTCTTCGCCGCGGCGTTGACTCCTTCGATGACACGACCCAGATACCGCGGCGCTTCGGCACCGGCATCGAGCTGGATTGCCAGCTCGCGGCTGCTCTGGGCAGCGATCGGTGCTGCGATGAAATCCAGTACTTCGCTGCGCGTCGCTGCGGCGACGTCATAGGCGATGCCGCGGATGCTGAAGCAGTCGGCGCGGTTGGGGGTCAGCTTGATCTCGATGCTGGCATCCGGCAGGCCGAGGTACTCCACCAGGGACTGGCCGACCGGCGCGTCGTCCGGCAGTTCCAGCAAACCGGAGGCATCGTTGTCCAGGCCCAGCTCCTTGGCCGAGCACAGCATGCCGTTGGATTCGACGCCGCGCAGCTTGGCCGGCTTGATCTTCAACTCACCGATCTGCGCACCGACCATCGCCAGCGGCGCAACCAGGCCCGGTCGTGCATTCGGCGCACCACAGACGATCTGCAGCAGCTCAGCCTGCCCCGCATCAACCTTGCACACCTGCAGGCGGTCGGCTTCGGGATGGCGCTCGGCTTCGACGATACGCGCGACGACCACGTGCTGCAGGCCATCGCCAAGCGCGGTCACGTCTTCCACTTCCAGGCCGATGGCGGTCAGCACCGCGCTGAGCTCATCGCGCGAGGCAGTGGTCGGGACGTGGCTGCGCAGCCAGTTTTCGGAGAATTTCATGGGTTCACCCTGGTGGGCCCGGCGCATGCGCCTGGGCCTGCGTTGTTGAGTCCGCCGGGCATGGCCCGGCGCTACCTTATGCGTTACGCGAACTGCTTGAGGAAGCGCACGTCATTTTCGAAGAACGCGCGCAGGTCGTTGACGCCGTAGCGCAGCATCGCGAAACGCTCCACGCCCATGCCGAAGGCAAAGCCGGTGTAGCGTTCCGGATCGATGCCGACGTTGCGCAGCACGTTCGGGTGCACCATGCCGCAGCCGAGCACTTCCAGCCAGCGGGTGCTGCCATCGGGCTGCTGCCAGGCGATGTCCACTTCCGCGCCGGGTTCAACGAACGGGAAGTAGCTGGGGCGGAAGCGCATCTCGAAATCGCGCTCGAAGAACGCACGCACGAACTCGGACAGCGTGCCCTTCAGGTCGGCGAAGGTCGAATGCTCGTCGACCAGCAGGCCTTCGACCTGGTGGAACATCGGCGAATGGGTCTGGTCGCTGTCGCTGCGGTAGACCTTGCCGGCGGCGATCATGCGCAGCGGCGGCTGGTGTTCGCCCATGTAGCGCACCTGCACACCGGAGGTATGCGTGCGCAGCAGTCGGCCGTCACCGAAGTAGAAGGTGTCATGCATGGCGCGCGCCGGATGGTGCGGCGGGAAGTTCAGCGCCTCGAAGTTGTGCCAGTCGTCCTCGATCTCCGGCCCTTCGGACAACTCGTAGCCCAGCCGGCCGAAGATGCCGGTGATGCGCTCGAGGGTGCGTGTGATCGGGTGCAGGCCGGCGCGTTCGCCACTGCGGCCCGGCAGCGTGATGTCGATCGCCTCGGCAGCCAGCCGCGCATCGAGCGCAGCATCTTCCAGCACCGCCTTGCGCTCGCCCAGCGCGCTGCTCAGCGCGTCGCGGGCCTGGTTGATGGCCTCACCGGCCGCCTTGCGCTCGTCGGCCGGCAGCGCACCGAGCTGCTTGAGCTGCGAGGTGATGCTGCCACTCTTGCCAAGCAGGGCCACGCGCAGCTGCTCCAGCGCGTCCGGGCTCTGCGCGGCGGCCACGTCGGCCAGCGCCTGGGAAGTGAGGGATTGGATGTCGCTCATGGGTAGCCGGAACTCCAGTCGGTCTGCCATCGCGATGCGCGAAGGGCCGCGCCGTCGCAACCGCTTGCCGGTCGCCCGCCATCTACACGGCTGCGCCCGGCACAAAAAAGAATGGGGAAGGACTTGCGCCCTTCCCCATGCATTGCCTCTACCTGACACCGTTCTCCGTGAACGGCAACGGCATCGGGAAGGACTTATGCCGCCAGTGCGCCCTTGGCCTTTTCGGCCAGTGCAGCAAAGCCAGCTGCGTCGTGCACGGCGATGTCAGCCAGAACCTTGCGGTCCAGGGTGATGCCAGCCTTCAGCAGGCCGTTCATGAAACGGCTGTAGCTCAGGCCGTTGATGCGGGCAGCCGCGTTGATGCGGGTGATCCACAGCGAACGGAAGTTGCGCTTCTTCTGCTTACGGCCGATGTAGGCGTACTGCTGTGCCTTGATGACCGCCTGCTTGGCGACGCGGAAGACCTTGCGACGGGCGTTGTAGTAGCCCTTCGCCAGATCAAGGATTTTCTTGTGGCGGCGACGCGCCTGTACGCCACGCTTTACTCGTGCCATGTATCAGTCCTCAGAGGTAGGGAAGCATGCGGTCCAGACGGCCTGCGTCTTCTGCGCGGACGTGATTCGTCTGACGCAGGTTACGCTTACGCTTGGTCGCTTTCTTCGTGAGGATGTGGCTACGGTTGGCGTGGCCGCACTTGTACTTGCCCGAGGCGGTCTTGCGGAAACGCTTGGCCGCTGCCCGGTTGGTCTTGATCTTGGGCATTGCAATGTCCTTGATGGGATATGACCCTGGTTTCTGACTGATCTGGCGGCGGCCTGGGCCGCTCTTTCCGTCCTGCCATGATCGGCGTACGACCCGTCCTGGGTGGGTCGAGCCGGGCATGATACAGGCAAATCCGCCCTGTAACCAGCCCCCACACCGTTTTCACACCGAGACCGGCCCTGCCCGCCCCGGAAAAGCAAAAGGACGCCAGCGGCGTCCCTTCACCTTCATCCATTCAGCCGCCAGGCGCCCCGCGAGGCAGCCCGTCAGGCGTCAGGTCTTCTTCTTCGGCGCGATCATCATCACCATCTGACGCCCTTCCAGGCGCGGACGGGATTCGATGACGATGTCTTCGCCCAGATCGGCTTCGATCCGGCCAGCCATCTCGCGGCCCAGTTCCTGATGGCTCATTTCACGGCCACGGAAACGGATGTTGACCTTGATCTTGTCGCCTTCTTCAAGGAAACCGCGCATCTTGCGCAGCTTGATCTGGTAGTCGCCCTCGTCCGTGACCGGACGGAACTTCACTTCCTTGATCTCGACCTGCTTGGTCTTCTTCTTGGCCTCGCTGGCCTTCTTCTGGGCTTCGAACTTGAACTTGCCGAAGTCCATGATCTTGCACACCGGCGGGTCGGCCTGCGGCTGGATCTCGACCAGGTCCAGGCCTTCATCTTCGGCCATGGACAACGCTTCGTCTCGCGTCAACACGCCGATCATTTCTCCGTCACTGCCGATCACGCGGACGCGCGGCACACGGATTTCCTGATTCTTGCGGTTCTGTTTGTTGTCAGGGGTACTGATATTGCGATCTCCCAAGGGTGTCGAACCCGGCCCGGGCGCCAATGCGCACGGGCCGGACCTTTGTTTACGCGCCCTCGGCCTGGAGCCGCTCGGTGAAAGCCTGGAGGCTCATGCTGCCGAGATCTTCGCCAGAACGCGTACGCACCGCCACAGCGCCGTTTTCCTTCTCGCGGTCACCAATGACCAGCAGGTACGGCACGCGCTGCAGCGTGTGCTCGCGAATCTTATAGCCGATCTTCTCGTTACGCAAATCGGCGCTGACGCGGAAGCCTTGATCCGCAAGGCTTTTGGTCACCGCAGAGACGTATTCAGCCTGCGCATCAGTGATATTGGCCACCACCACCTGGGTCGGCGCCAGCCAGGCCGGGAACTGGCCGGCGTGGTGCTCGATCAGGATGCCCAGGAAACGCTCCATCGAACCGACGATGGCCCGGTGCAGCATCACCGGATGCTTCTTCTGGCTGTTTTCGTCCACGTATTCAGCGCCCAGACGGCCAGGCATCATGAAATCGACCTGCATGGTGCCCAGCTGCCAGGTGCGGCCGATGGCGTCCTTCAGGTGGTACTCGATCTTCGGGCCGTAGAAGGCGCCCTCGCCCGGCAGCTCCTGCCATTCCACCCCGCAGCTGGACAGCGCCGAGCGCAGCGCGCCCTCTGCCTTGTCCCAGGTGGCGTCATCGCCCAGGCGCGATTCGGGGCGCAGCGCGATCTTGACCTGGATCTCCTCGAAGCCGAAATGCTGGTACACCGCCAGCGCCTGCTGGTGGAACGCGGTCACTTCCGCCTCGACCTGGTCTTCGGTGCAGAACACGTGACCGTCGTCCTGGGTGAAGCCACGCACGCGCAGGATGCCGTGCAGCGCACCGGAGGGCTCGTTGCGGTGGCAGGCGCCAAACTCACCGTAGCGGATCGGCAGATCGCGGTAGCTGTGCAGCCCCTGGTTGAACACCTGCACGTGACCCGGGCAGTTCATCGGCTTGAGCGCGTAGGTACGCTTCTCCGACTCGGTGAAGAACATCGCGTCCTGGTAGTTGTCCCAGTGGCCCGATTTCTGCCACAGCGACACGTCCAGGATCTGCGGGCAGCGCACTTCGCCGTAGCCGGTGCTGCGGTACACCTTGCGCATGTACTGCTCGACCACCTGCCACAGCGCCCAGCCCTTCGGGTGCCAGAACACCAGGCCCGGGGCCTCTTCCTGCAGGTGGAACAGGTCCTGCTGCTTGCCGATGCGACGGTGGTCGCGCATCTCTGCTTCTTCGATGCGCTTGATGTACGCATCGAGCTGCTTCTTGTCGGCCCAGGCGGTGCCGTAGACGCGCTGCAGCTGCTCGTTCTGCGCGTCGCCGCGCCAGTAGGCGCCGGAAATGCGGGTCAGCTTGAAGGCCTTCAGGAAGCGCGTGTTCGGCACGTGCGGGCCGCGGCACATGTCCACGTATTCCTGGTGGTAGTACATGCCCATCGCCTGGATGTCAGGCGACATGTCCTCGATCAGGCGCAGCTTGTAGTCCTCGCCACGGGCCTTGAAGATCTCGATGACTTCCGCGCGCGGCGTCACTTTCTTGATGACGTCGTAGTCCTGCGCGATCAGCTCGCCCATGCGCTTTTCGATCGCCGCCATGTCTTCGGGGGTGAACGGGCGCTCGGAGTAGATGTCGTAGTAGAAGCCCTCGGCGATCACCGGGCCGATCACCATCTTCACGTCCGGATAGAGCTGCTTGACCGCGTGGCCGACCAGGTGGGCACTGGAGTGGCGGATGATTTCCACGCCCTCCTCGTCCTTGGCGGTGATGATGCGCAGGGACGCATCGTGGTCGATGACGTCACTGGCATCGACCAGCACGCCATCCACCGAACCGGCGATGGTGGCCTTGGCCAGGCCGGCGCCGATCGACTGGGCGACGTCCATGACGCTGACGGGGTTTTCGAATTCGCGGCGGCTGCCGTCGGGAAGGGTAATCGTGATCATTGCAATGGCTTCATGCGGGGCCCGCCGTGGCGGGCTGGAAAGCGCTCCCGGGCTGTCGTCCGGGCAATAAAAAAGCGCCGCGAGGGCGCCTGGAATGCAGGGCCTTCGGGGCAGGTCAACAGTGGGCGGTGGTAGTGCTCATGTCGCACGCTCGGCCGGCGCAGTGCGCGGGCCACCTTGGTTCCAGGATGTGGTTGCCCGTGATCTTAAACCAGCGGCGGACAAAGCCCAAGCGGTGCCTGAATGGCGCTGGCTGGCGGCGTGAAAACGCAATGATTACCATGTCCGCGCAGCCCGCCCCGTGCCGGCCTGCCCGCTTCCCCCCAGGAT